>JAYFRU010000109.1:0-9047 GCA_040946965.1 Burkholderia sp.
CCCCCCCCCCCCCCCCCCCCCCCCCCCCCCCCCCCCCCCCCCCCCCCCCCCCCCCCCCCCCCCCCCCCCCCCCCCAGCCCGACTTAGTCCTTCTTCACTTCCTTGAATTCCGCGTCGACCACGTCGTCGGCGACATTCGCGGCACCCGCCTGGGCACCCTCGGCCGCGCCCGCTCCAGCGGCGGCGCCTGCCTGCTGGGCCTGCATGTCGGCGTACATCTTTTCGCCGAGCTTCTGCGAGGCCTGCGACAGCGCTTCCACCTTCGCGTCGATCGTCGCCTTCTCGGCCGAGCCGTCCTTCAGCACGTCTTCCAGCTCCTTGAGCGCGGCCTCGATCTTCTCCTTCTCGCTCGCGTCGAGCTTGTCGCCGTACTCGGCTACCGCCTTCTTGGTGCTGTGGACCAGCGCATCGCCCTGGTTGCGCGCATCGGCACGCTCACGCAGCTTCTGGTCTTCCGCAGCGTTCGCCTCGGCGTCCTTGATCATCTGGTCGATCTCGGCGTCCGACAGGCCCGAGTTCGCCTTGATGGTGATCTTGTTTTCCTTGCCGGTGGCCTTGTCCTTCGCGCCGACGTGCAGGATGCCGTTCGCGTCGATGTCGAAGCTCACCTCGATCTGCGGCACGCCGCGCGGTGCCGGCGGGATGCCTTCCAGGTTGAACTCGCCGAGCAGCTTGTTGCCGGCTGCCATCTCGCGCTCGCCCTGGAACACCTTGATGGTCACCGCGCCCTGGTTGTCTTCCGCAGTCGAGTAGACCTGGGCGTGCTTGGTCGGGATCGTGGTGTTCTTGTTGATCATCTGGGTCATCACGCCGCCGAGCGTCTCGATGCCGAGCGACAGCGGGGTCACGTCGAGCAGCAGCACGTCCTTGCGGTCGCCCGACAGCACCTGGCCCTGGATCGCCGCGCCCACGGCGACGGCTTCGTCCGGGTTCACGTCACGGCGCGGTTCCTTGCCGAAGAACTCCTTGACCTTGTCCTGCACCTTCGGCATGCGGGTCTGGCCGCCGACCAGGATCACGTCGTCGATGTCCGACACCTTCACGCCGGCGTCCTTGATCGCGGTGCGGCACGGCTCGATGGTGCGCTCGACCAGTTCCTCGACCAGCGCTTCCAGCTTGGCGCGCGTGATCTTCAGGTTCAAGTGCTTTGGACCCGAGGCGTCGGCCGTGATGTACGGCAGGTTGATTTCGGTCTGCTGGCTCGAGGACAGCTCGATCTTGGCCTTTTCCGCAGCTTCCTTCAGGCGTTGCAGCGCGAGCACGTCCTTCGACAGGTCGACGCCCTGCTCCTTCTTGAACTCGCCGATGATGTAATCGATGATGCGCTGGTCGAAGTCCTCGCCGCCGAGGAAGGTGTCGCCATTGGTCGACAGCACTTCGAACTGCATCTCGCCGTCCACGTCGGCGATCTCGATGATCGACATGTCGAAGGTGCCGCCGCCAAGGTCGTACACGGCGATCTTGCGGTCGCCTTTCTCGGCCTTGTCCAGGCCGAAGGCCAGCGCGGCCGCAGTCGGTTCGTTGATGATGCGCTTGGCCTCGAGGCCGGCGATGCGGCCCGCGTCCTTGGTGGCCTGGCGCTGGCTGTCGTTGAAGTAGGCCGGCACCGTGATCACGGCTTCCGTGACCGGCTCGCCGAGATAGTCCTCGGCGGTCTTCTTCATCTTGCGCAGCACTTCGGCCGACACCTGCGGCGGCGCCAGCTTCTCGTCATGCGCCTCGACCCAGGCGTCGCCGTTGTCGGCCTTGATGATCTTGTAGGGCATCAGGCCGATGTCCTTCTGCACTTCCTTCTCTTCGAAGCGACGGCCGATCAGGCGCTTCACCGCGAACAGCGTGTTGCGCGGGTTGGTCACCGACTGACGCTTGGCCGGCGCGCCGACCAGCACTTCGTTGTCGTCCATGTACGCGATGATCGACGGCGTGGTGCGGGTACCTTCCGAATTCTCGATGACCTTGACCTGATTGCCTTCCATCACGGCCACGCACGAGTTCGTGGTGCCGAGGTCAATACCGATGATCTTTCCCATTTTTCGTAATCTCCAGAAAGGCTGTTTGCTGCGGTTTCGGGCCGTTTTTGCCCGATTTGCCGCGCCGAATTCGACTCTGCACACGAAATAGGTGCGACCGCGCCGTTTTCAAGACCCCGAAAGCAATGCGGGCATTCAATTTTTTCAATCGCCGGCGACGACCGACCAGAGGACGGTGGCCCGATGTCTGCGGGAAGGGAACCCCGGATCGAACCCCGTATTGACACCCCCGAGTTGATGCTTGCCTGATCCTTTCTTGATGCTTTCATGGCGTGGCTCGCGGCGGCCATCATGGACGCGGCCCGCCGGGATGCCGGAGGGCCGTGGACACGAGGCGGCGGGCGCGGCGCCCGCCGCCCTTACTTCGGCTGCGCGACCGTCACGAGCGCCGGGCGCAGCACGCGCTCGGCGATCGTGTAACCCTTCTGCAGCACGCTGACGACGGTATTCGGCTCCTGCTCGGCCGGCACCATCGAAATGGCCTGGTGCTGATGCGGATCGAATTTCGCGCCGATCGGATCGATCACGTTCACGCGGCCCTTCTCAAGCGCGCTCTGCAGCTGGCGCAGCGTCAGCTCGACGCCTTCGCGGATCTTGGCGACGTTGTCGGACTTGTCGCCGACGGCGGCTTCCAGGCTGTCGATCACCGGCAGCAGGTGCTCGGCGAAGCCTTCGATCGCGAACTTGTGCGCCTTGGCGACGTCGTCCTGCGCGCGGCGGCGCACGTTCTCGGTTTCGGCCTTCGCCCGCAGGAAGCTCTCCTGCAGCTCGGCGACCTTGGCTTGCGCTTCGGCGAGCGCGGCGTCGGCGGCCGCTGCCTGCGGAGCGTCGCCGGCCGGTGCCTGGGCAGCCGTTGCGTCGCGGCCGGTCTCGTCGGCCGGTTGACCAGCCGGATTCTCTTGCGTGTTTTCCATGTCGCTTAAATCGAATTGAATGATGAAAGCCGGATCGACGATACGCGCCGCGTGACGGGCACAAGGCGCGTTATCGCCGGACAACGGCGACGTAGTTGGGGCCGAAGACAACAACTTCAAGAGGGTCTTTCGGCCAGGGATGCGGCGTCGAGCCACGGATCGGCACGGCGCGGAGCCGGGCACCGCCCGCGCAAGCCAATCGCGGCGGGCGGCCGCGCCGTGACGCCGAAACTGCCGGTAACAACCGTTACCGCGGCGCCACTGGATCGGCCTCGGGCGCTGCACTACACTGCCCATCAGGCTGTCCGAAGGCAGGTTAACCCTGAGCTATCGTCAGACTTTCCACTGGCTGACGATCGACGCGAAACCCGCCCCGGCCGCCGCCCACCGCCTTCGGCTCGTGCCGGCCTTGTCCCCAGGGAAGTACCGTGAAACTGACCTTTGCCATATCGGTGGTCGCGCTGGTACTCGTGGCCGGTACCACCACCATCTGCCTGTCGGGTGCCGTGACCGACCGCACCACCGAATACGGCAGCGCGCGCCACCTTCGACCAGATCTTCAGCGTTCACCCGAAAGTTTGTCGATGATGCGGCGATCGCGCTTGGTCGGCCGGCGATGCAGCTCGGCGGCCGACTCGCGATAATGCCGCCGCCGCTCGAGTTCGGCAAGCCGTTTCGCCCGCCCTTCCCCGGTTTCCGCGTACAGCGTCTGAGCGATGCTGGCCGGCCCGCGCGTGTCGCAGATGCCGAGCACGTCGAGTTCCCAGACCACGGTCTCGATGGTGATTTCGACGCGGTCGCCCACCCTCACGTCCTTCGAGGGCTTGACCGTCGCGCCGCCGATCCGCACCCGCCCCTTCTCGATCGCGTCAGCCGCCAGCGAGCGGGTCTTGAAGAAGCGCGCGACCCACAGCCACTTGTCGATGCGCAGCTTGGCTGCCGGGTTCGGTCGAAATCCGGTAATTCATCAGCTTAATCCCGTTTCGTGACGCTCATGCGGCCGTCTCCGCCGACGCGGCCACGCGCACCGGCCAGCCCTGCAGGTTTTCCGCGACAATCTGGCCCAGCGCCGAGATCCAGGCCGGCGAGGCATTCAGGCAGGGAATCCGGTGGAAGCTCCCGCCGCCGCCGTGCAGGAACTCGTCTCGCACCTCCATGCCGATTTCCTCGATGGTTTCCAGGCAATCCGAGGTGAAGCCGGGGCAGAACACGTCGGCCCGCTTCACGCCGGCCGCGCCGAGCTCGCGCAGGGTGGGCGCGGTATAGGGCTGCAGCCACTCGGCCTTGCCGAAGCGCGACTGGAAGGTCACCCGGCACTCGAGCGGCCCCAGGCCCAGTTCGGCCATCAGCAGCGCGGCGGTTTGTTGGCACTGGTCGTGGTAGGGGTCGCCGAGGTCGAGTGTGCGCTTGGGCACGCCGTGGAAGCTCAGCACCAGCTTGTCGCCGGCCGCGAAATCGGGGCGCCCGTGCTCGGCCCAGTAATGCCGCACCTGCTCGGCCAGCGCGTGGATATAGGCCGGGTGATCGGCGTAGTGCCGCACCGTGCGGATCTCGGGCTGGTTGCGCATGCGGGCGAGCGCGGCGAAGGCGGCGTCGAAGGCGGTGGCCGTGGTCGAGGCCGAGTACTGCGGATAGAGCGGCATCAGCAACACGCGCTCGACGCCGAGGCGCTTCAACTGCCCGAGCACGGTGCCGATGTCGGGCGTGCCGTAGCGCATCGCGTAGTCGACCAGCACCTGGTAGCCATTGGCGGCGAACAGGGGCCGCAGACCCTCAACCTGGCGCTCGGTGTGCACGCGCAGCGGCGAGCCTTCGGGCATCCAGACCGTGGCGTATTTCTTGGCGGAGGCGCGCGAGCGGAACGGCAGGATCAGCCCGCGCAGGATCGACTGCCAGGCCAGGGCCGGGATCTCGACCACGCGCGGGTCGGACAGGAATTGCGCGAGATAGCGGCGCACCGCGCCCGGGGTCGGCGCGTCGGGCGTGCCGAGATTGATCAGCAGTACGCCCGTGCGATGCGCCGAGGCTTGCTGCGAAGGGGGTTCGAGATCAAAACGCATGAACGGGGATGTGCATGGGCACCGGATCGAACGGCCCCCATTATAACGAGGGCACCCGCCGCGGCTTTCCTGCCGGCAAAATGCCCGCCGCGCCGATGAGGGCAATAGCCTGCGCCGATCGGGCCGGCCACGGCCGGCAGCCGGCTTGGCACCCTACTGATTGCCGCTCAGCGTCAGCGACAGCAGTCGCGCGGTGATGTCGACGATCGGGATCACCCGGTTGTAGGCCATCCGGGTCGGCCCGATCACGCCGAGCGTGCCGACGATCTGGCCGTTCACCTCGTAGGGCGCGGTCACCACGCTCATTTCGTCGATCGGCACCAGGGTCGACTCCCCGCCGATGAAGATCTGCACGCCCTGGGCATGGCTCGACACGTCGAGCAGCTGCAGCAGGCTGGTCTTCTGGTCGAACACGTCGAACAGCTTGCGCAGCCGCGCCATGTCGGAGGACAGATCGGCCACCTCGAGCAACTTGCGCTCGCCCGAGATTAGCACCGTGTCCTCGTCGTCGGAAGTCTCGGTGCTGGCCGTGACGGCCGCGTGCATCAGCGCCGTCATGTCGTCGCGCAGGGTATCGATCTCCTCGCGCAGCCGGCGCCGCACCTCGTCGAAGGACAGCCCCGCGAAATTCGCGTTGATGTAGTTCGAGGCCTCGGTCAGCTGGGACGGGGAGTAATCGCGCTGGGTGGCCATCATGCGGTTCTGCACGTCGCCCTCGGGGGTGACGATGATCAGCAGGATCCGCTTGTCGGACAGCCGCATGAACTCGACCTGCTTGAACACGTGGCTGCGGCGCGGCGTGAGCACCACGCCGGCGAACTGCGACAGGTTGGACAGCACGCTGGCGGCGGCGGCCACCACCTTCTGCTGCGGCTCGCCGGCCTGCAGGGTGGTTTGCACCAGGCGCGTGACGGCCGCGTCGTCGATCGGTGACTCCACCGTCAGCATGGTGTCGACGAACAGGCGGTAGCCGCGCGGGGTGGGAATCCGCCCCGCCGAGGTATGCGGGCTCGACACCAGGCCCAGCTCCTCGAGGTCCGACATCACGTTGCGGATGGTGGCCGGGCTCAGCTCGAGCCCGGAATACCGCGACAGCGTGCGCGAGCCGACCGGCTGACCGTCGGCGATATACCGCTCGATCAGGGTCTTGAGGAGGGTTCGGGCGCGGGGATCTAACATGGTCGAAAACTCTAGCCTAAGCGGGCGGTGCCCGCGAGCGTTCCGGCACCGAGGCCTGCCTGGCCTCCCGGACGGTTCCTTTGCGTCATCCAGCTATGGTGTAATGTCGCCATGACTACCGGCAACCAGTTCCAGACCGTCGCGCTCGTCGGGCGCAGCAACACGCCCGGCATCGCCGAACCGCTCGCCGCGCTCGCCGCCGCCATCACGAAGCGCGGGCTCGAGGTCGTGTTCGAGGCCGCCACGGCGACAGAATACGGCATCACCGGCCATCCGGCGCTGACTCCCACCGAAATCGGCGCGCGCGCCGACGTCGCGATCGTGCTCGGCGGCGACGGCACGATGCTCGGCATCGGCCGCCAGCTCGCGCCCTACAAGACGCCGCTGATCGGCATCAATCACGGCCGGCTCGGCTTCATCACCGATATTTCCGCCTCGGAAATGCTCGAACTGGTGCCGCTGATGCTGGCGGGCAGCTTCGAGCGCGAGGAGCGCACCCTGCTGGTGGCGCGCATCGTGCGCAACGGCGAGCCGATCTATCACGCGCTGGCCTTCAACGACGTGGTGGTGAACCGCAGCGGCTTCTCCGGGATGGCTGAGCTGCGCGTCTCGGTGGACGGCCGCTTCATGTACAACCAGCGCTCGGACGGCCTGATCGTCGCCACCCCGACCGGCTCGACGGCCTACGCGCTGTCCTCGGCGGGGCCGATCCTGCACCCGCAGCTGCAGGGCATCGTGCTGGTGCCGATCGCCCCGCATGCGCTGTCGAACCGGCCGATCGTGCTGCCCGACGACGTCAAGGTCGGGATCCAGATCATCGGCGGGCGCGACGTCAACGTGAATTTCGACATGCAGTCGTTTACCGCGCTGCAACTGAACGACACCATCGAGGTGCGCCGCTCGCGCCACACCGTGCCGTTCCTGCACCCGGTCGGCTACAGCTACTACACCACGCTGCGCAAGAAGCTCCACTGGAACGAGCATCCGTCGCACGACGACGATCCCGAATCCTGACGCGGCCCCGTCCTCCATCATGCTTCGCCATCTCTCGATACGCGACTTCGTCATCGTCGCCGCGCTCGACATCGAATTCGACAGCGGCTTCACCGTGTTCTCCGGCGAGACCGGTGCCGGCAAATCGATCCTGATCGACGCCCTGGCGCTGGCGCTGGGCGAGCGCGGCGACGCCAGCGTGGTGCGCACCGGCTGCCAGCGCGCCGACCTGTCCGCCGAATTCACGCCGCACGACCGCGTCGCGCAATGGCTCGACGCGCATGCCTTCGATGCCGAGGACAGCGTCATGCTGCGCCGCGTGATCGACGCCAACGGCCGCTCGCGCGCCTTCATCAACGGCACCAGCGCCACGCTCTCGCAGCTGCGCGAGCTCGGCGAGATGCTGGTCGACGTGCACGGCCAGCACGCCCACCAGTTGCTGATGCGGCCCGATGCGCAGCGCGAGCTGTTCGATACGCATGCGGGCCTGAGCGCCGACGCGGCCGTGGTGGCGCGCGGCTGGCGCGCCTGGCGCGACGCGCTGCACCATATCGAGGTGGCCCAGACGCACGAGCGCGAGCTGCAGCTCGAACGCGAGAAGCTGGCCTGGCAGCTGGCCGAGCTCGACAAGCTAGCGCCGCAGCCCGGCGAATGGGACGAGGTGAACGCCGAACACCAGCGCCTGACGCACTCGGCAAACCTGATCGACGGCGTGCAGGGCGCGCTGCTGGGGATCTCCGAATCGGACGAGGCGATGCTGACCCAGCTCGGCGCGATCATCTCGAAGGTCCGCCAGCTCGCCGAGATCGACCCGACGCTCAACGACGTGCTGGCCTCGCTCGACCCGGCCGAGATCCAGCTGCGCGAGGCCTCCTATTCGCTGTCGCATTACGCGCAGCGGCTCGAACTCGACCCGGAGCGGCTGGCCCAGGTCGAGACGCGGCTCGACGCGCTGCACACGGCCGCGCGCAAGTTCCGCCTGCCGCCCGAGACGCTGCACGACGAACACGCGGCGCGCCGCGAGCAGCTCGCCGCGCTCGACGCGGCGGCCGACCTGTCGGCGCTGCAGGAGACGGCCGAGCGCGCGAAGCAGGCCTATCTGGCTGACGCGCGCACGCTGTCGGAGGCGCGCGCCCAGGCAGCCGACGCGCTCGGCGGCGCGGTGACGGCCGCCATGCAGGAACTGTCGATGGCCGGCGGCAGCTTCGACGTCAGCCTGGTGCCGCTGGCGGAAGGCGGCGCGCACGGGCTCGAGCAGATCGAGTTCCGCGTCGCGGGCCACCCGGGCGTGCCGCTGCGGCCGCTCGCGAAGGTCGCCTCCGGCGGCGAGCTGGCGCGCATCAGCCTGGCGCTGGCGGTGATCGCCAGCGCGGCCAGCCTCACGCCCACACTGATCTTCGACGAGGTGGACACCGGCATCGGCGGCGGCGTGGCCGAGGTGGTCGGCCGCCTGCTGCACCAGCTCGGCCGCGACCGCCAGGTGCTGTGCGTCACCCACCTGCCGCAGGTGGCCGCGCGCGGCGACCATCACTTCCAGGTCGCGAAGGCCCAGGATCCGGGCGGCAGCACCGTCTCCTCGGTCACCCCGCTCGATCGCGCGAGCCGCATCGAGGAGGTCGCGCGCATGCTCGGCGGCCTCGAGATCACCGCCACCACGCGCAAGCACGCCAAGGAAATGCTGGCCGCCTGAGGCCGGCCTTTCCCGTGCCGAGCCGACCGACCGTCAGGCCTTCGGCGGGCGAGACAAGGCCCCTGCCCCCTCAGCCCGGCAACGCCACGTTATTGATATTCGCATAAATCATGACATCACCAAAGCGTAGCCTGTTTCCAGCAGGGGTCGATGATCGAAGGACGCCTCTGCGCGCTCTTGA
>JAYFRU010000110.1:0-8966 GCA_040946965.1 Burkholderia sp.
TCCCAGTCACCCGGGAAACCCTTGCCTTCGGCTAACTCTTCCCCTTGCCGGGCGAGCAGAGGACTTTCACCTCCGAGGGCGAAGCCCGGTGCTGCTTCGGTCGGTGCGCTCGCTCAGTGCTGCGAGTGGGTCTCGACCTGTTGCATCGGCGTCGGATCGACCGGCGGCAGAGCCTTGCGCTCGCGCGAGGCACGCGCTTGCGGCGCGATCCGGGCGGCGGCTTCCTGGGCGGCGTGGAGCTTGTCGGCATCCGTGCTCACCCAGGTCAGGCCAGCGGCATCGAGTGCGGCTTCGATGCCGGCCGAGGCCGGCGCGGTGGCCAGCGCCTGCGGTACCGAAACCGGCTTGGCCGGCTCGGGCTCGACTGCCGCCTGCGGCTCGGCGGTCACGGCCGCAGCCGGTTCCAGCGCGACCGGCGCGGGTTCGACGGCCGGGGCCGCAGGGGCCGGTTTTGCCGCGACGGCAGCGGCCGGGGCAGGTTCGACCGCCGCGACCGGCTCGACTGCCGGCACGGGTTCCGCCGCCGGTGCCGCTTCCTGGACCGGAGCCGGGGCGGCTTCGGCCGGGCTGGCCTCGACCTGGACCGGAGCGACATACGCCATGGGCTCGACTGCCGGGGCAGCTTCGACCGGAGCCGGTTCGCTCACCGCCGGTGCCGATTCGACGGCCGGCGTCGTGTCGACGGGAGCCGGGGTGGCGATCACCACCGGCTCGGCTGCCGGGGCCGCATGGGCCACCGGCTCGATCGCCAGAGCGATGGCTTCGGGCGTCGCGACCGGGGCCGGTGCCGTTTCGGCAACCGCTGCCGGGGCTTCCGGCGCCGTTTCCACTGCGCTCGGGGCGACGGCTTGCGTCGAGGCCGGGGCCTCGGCATGCGCGGCGACGGCTTCGACGGCCACTGCGGCGGTGGCTGCGGTCACCGTGGCGACGGCAGCCACGACCGGTGCATCGGCGCCATGCTCGGCCGTTGCGGCGGCCTCGTGGTCGGCACCTTCCAGACCTTCCGCCCCTTCCATGCCTTCCGGCGTGCTGCCTGCCGCGCCTTCCTCACGATCGCGACGGCCACCACGACGGCCGCGACGGCGACGGCGGCGTTCCTCGCCGTCACGCGCGCCGGCTTCCGCGTCGGTGCCGGCCTGCTCGGCGCCCGGCGCCAGCAGTTCGGCGTCCTCGGCTGTTTCGGCATGATTTTCGCCACGGTTGACGGTTTCCAGCGTGGCGGCGTGCGGCACGGCCTTGCGGCGTTCACCGTGCTCACCGCGTTCGCGACGTTCCTGGCGCGGCGCTTCCGCCGCGCCTTCGGCCGTCACGGCGCGCTCGCGCGGCTCGCGGCCTTCACGTGCCTCGCGACCTTCGCGCAGTTCACGGCCTTCACGGTTCTCGCGCGGTTCGCGCGTTTCCTTGCCCTCGCGCTCGCCACGCGACTGCTGCGGCTGGCGGCCACCGGCCACTGCGGCTTGCGCGTCGCGCGCGCCTGCCTGCTGGCTGCCGCGACGATTGCCCTGGTTGCGATTGCGATCGCCGCCGCGCTCACCGCGCTCGGACTTCTCGCCACGCTCACTGCGGGCCGGACGTCCCGTCGAGGCTGCTTCCTTGACCGGTTCCGGTTCCGGTTCCGGTTCCGGTTCCGGTTCCGGTTCCGGTTCCGGTTCCGGTTCCGGTTCCGGTTCCGGTTCCGGGGCCGCACCGAACAGGCTCTTGAGCCAGCCGAACAGGCCGCCGGCGGCGGGAGCCGCCGCCACCGGAGCCGGTGCGACGGCCGGGGCCGGCGCCGCCTCGCGCTGCGGGGCCGCGCCCGGCGCCGGGCTGGCAGGCGTGATGCCCTTGACGGCCGCTTCCTGCTTCGGCTTCGCGTCGGCCGCGCGCTTGCTGTAACCGGTTTCCGATTCGAGCTCGCGAGCGGCTTCCTCGGCCATCTTCCAGGAGACGCGCGGATCGTCGAGGCGGGCGTCGTCGTGACGCAGGCGTTCGAGCTTGTAATGCGGCGTATCGAGGTGCTTGTTCGGGATCAGCACGATGCCGACCTTGAAGCGCGACTCGATCTTGTTGATTTCCTGGCGCTTTTCGTTCAGCAGGAAGGCTGTGACTTCGACCGGCACCTGGCAATGGATCGCCGCGGTGTTCTCCTTCATCGCCTCTTCCTGGATGATCCGCAGCACCTGCAGCGCCGAGGATTCCGTATCGCGGATGTGGCCGGTGCCGTTGCAGCGCGGGCAGGTCACGTGGCTGCCTTCGGAGAGGGCCGGGCGCAGACGCTGGCGCGACAGTTCCATCAGGCCGAAGCGCGAGATCTTGCCCATCTGCACGCGGGCGCGGTCATGCTTGAGCGCGTCCTTCAGGCGCTGCTCGACCTCGCGCTGGCTCTTGGCCGATTCCATGTCGATGAAATCGATCACGATCAGGCCGCCCAGGTCGCGCAGGCGCAGCTGGCGGGCCACTTCGTCGGCGGCTTCCAGGTTGGTGCGGGCAGCGGTTTCCTCGATGTCGGCGCCCTTGGTGGCGCGCGCCGAGTTCACGTCGATCGCGACCAGCGCCTCGGTGTGGTCGATCACGATCGCGCCGCCCGAGGGCAGCGGCACCGTGCGCGAGTAGGCCGTCTCGATCTGGTGCTCGATCTGGAAACGCGAGAACAGGGGGACGTCGTCGTGGTAGCGCTTCACCTTGCCGACGTTGTCGGGCATCACGATGTCCATGAAGGCTCGCGCCTGATCGTGGATCTCGGGGGTGTCGATCAGGATTTCGCCGATATCGGGCTGGAAATAGTCCCGGATCGCGCGGATCACCAGGCTCGATTCCAGGTAGATCAGCATCGGCTGGCCGTTGTGGCCGCTCTTCGAGGCCGCCTCGATGGCGTGCCAGAGCTGCAGCAGGTAGCTCAGGTCCCACTGGAGTTCCTCGGCGCTGCGGCCGATGCCCGCGGTGCGGGCGATCATGCTCATGCCTTCGGGGATCTCGAGCTGCGCCATGGTTTCGCGCAGTTCCTGACGCTCGTCGCCCTCGATGCGGCGCGATACGCCGCCGCCGCGCGGGTTGTTCGGCATCAGCACCAGGTAGCGCCCGGCCAGCGAGATGAAGGTGGTCAGGGCCGCGCCCTTGTTGCCGCGCTCTTCCTTCTCGACCTGGACGATCAGTTCCTGGCCCTCGCGCAGCGCATCCTGGATGCGTGCGGAGCGCATGTCGACGCCGTCGCGGAAGTACTGGCGGGCGACTTCCTTGAACGGCAGGAAGCCGTGGCGGTCTTCGCCGTAGTTGACGAAGCAGGCTTCGAGCGAGGGCTCGATGCGGGTGATCACGCCCTTGTAGATATTGCCTTTGCGCTGTTCGCGGCCGGCGGTTTCGATATCGATGTCGATGAGCTTTTGCCCATCGACGATGGCGACACGCAATTCTTCCTGCTGTGTCGCATTGAACAGCATGCGTTTCATTGAACGACTCCAGGCGGCCCTACCGGCGGCGCGCTCCGCTTGTCAGGCGGAACGCGGACGAAGGCAGGCCGCGCCTTGTTGTGTTGTCACAAGCACGCTGGAGCGGGAAGGCTGGCGGGAGAATTGCCTGAAGAGGCGCGGACCGATACGACCGGCCGGCTGCCATGGGCACCTGCGAACGCGGCTTCAAAGCACGGATGGTTCACTCCGCGCGCCATGCGGCGCGCTAAGCCTGTTACCGGGCAATGCCGCAGCGCGCGGCGCAGGATGCGCGCGACGTCGCTGAGTAGCATGTGCTGCGGCCAGGCCGCAGCGGGGAGTATCGAATCCAGCCCGACTTTCCCGCCTGGGGTGTTCTACCTTGGTTTGACGTCGCCTCCGGTTCCGCACGTTTCGCGAAACCGTGTCAGGCGCACGCCGACATATTCGCAACCGACAGCGCGGACGGCACACTTCGTGCCCTGCCGCCGCTGCCAATTGAATTCTTTTTGTCCAACTTTCCGTTACCGCAGCATGCCGCCGACCGAACCCGCCTGTGGGCGCGATCCTTGCCGGCGCGAGTGCCGTGCGTGCAACTTGCTGCCTCTCTTTTGAGCAGGGGTGAGCAGCAGCCCCCCGGCGCAAGTAAAATAGCGGTTTGCGCTTGCGCCTCATGCAATCCGCCCGAACCTGGCCGATCCGGCCGCCCGCAGCGGTATGCTGGCCAAAATTATATTCAGTATGAATGAGTTAGGCAAAACTTCTCAGAAAACGGTCGCGAGCGGTCAGGTTTCCATGGTCGAGGTCGGCGAGGAAGCCGCCGGTCAACGCATCGACAATTTCCTCCTGCGCGTCTGCAAGGGCGTGCCAAAAAGTCACATCTATCGCATCCTGCGCAGCGGCGAAGTCCGCGTGAACAAGGGCCGGATCGATGCCCAGTACCGGCTCGCCTATGGCGACGTGGTGCGCATTCCGCCGATCCGGGTCGCCGCCGCCGATCCTTCCCGCGAGTCCACGCCGGTGCCGCCCGCCGAATTCGAAGTGGTGTTCGAGGACGAGGCGATGCTGGTCATCAACAAGCCCGCCGGGGTGGCCGTGCATGGCGGCAGCGGCGTGTCGTTCGGCGTGATCGAGCAATTGCGCCAGGCCCGGCCCGAAGCTCGCTTCCTCGAACTGGTGCACCGCCTCGACCGCGAGACCTCGGGCATCCTGATGATCGCCAAGAAGCGTTCGGCTCTGGTGGGGCTGCACGAGCAGAGCCGCGACAATCGCATGGACAAGCGCTACTACGCCGCCGTGCACGGGGAGTGGGCCGCCGATTGGGGCCGCCGCCGGGCCGTCAAGGTGCCGCTGTTCAAGTATTCGACCCCGGACGGCGAGCGCTGCGTGCGCGTTCAGAACGATGGGCTGCCCTCGCATACCGTCTTCAACCTGATCGACCGCTGGACCGACTACGCATTTCTCGAGGCGGAACTCAAAACGGGTCGGACCCATCAGATACGCGTACACTTGGCGCATCTCGGGCTGCCGATCGCCGGTGACGCGAAGTACGGCGATTTCGCCCTGAACAAGGCGCTGGCCCGCGCGAACGAGCGCCCGTCGCTGCAACGGATGTTCCTGCACGCGTATCGCCTGAAGCTCGCGCATCCGCTGTCGGGCGAGACGCTGCAGTTCGACGCGCCGCTGCCCGACGAGTGCCGGCGCTTCCTCGATCAACTCAACGAACTGCGCGCGTCCGGCGCGTGAACCGCATGGCCCGACAGCAATTTGACCTGATCGTTTTCGACTGGGACGGCACGCTGATGGATTCGACCGCGCACATCGCGCGCAGCATCCAGGCGGCCTGCCGCGATCTCGGCCTGCCCACGCCCTCCGACGAGGCCTCGCGCTACGTGATCGGCCTGGGCCTGCGCGATGCGCTGGCGATCGCCGCGCCCTCGCTCGATCCCGCCGATTACGCGAAGCTCGCCGAACGCTACAGCTTCCACTACCTGGTGAAGGACCAGCTGGTCAAGCTGTTCGTCGGCGTGCGCGAGATGCTCGAGGAACTGCGCGACACCGGCTACCTGCTGGCGGTGGCCACCGGCAAGGGGCGCGTCGCCCTCAATCGCGCGCTCGACGAAACCAAGCTGACGTGCTTTTTCGACGGCACGCGCTGCGCCGACGAAACCTTCTCCAAGCCGCATCCGGCCATGCTCCACGAGTTGAGCCGGGAACTGGGGCAGGATCTGGCGCGCACCGTGATGATCGGCGATACCACCCACGACCTGCAGATGGCGGCCAGTGCCGGCGCGGCGGGCGTCGGCGTGGCCTACGGCGCGCATCCGCCGGAATCGCTGGCCACGCTGGAGCCGCGCTACATCGCCGCCGACGTGCCGGCGCTGGCCGGCTGGCTGCGCGAGCACGCATGAGCGAGCCGGTATTCGTCTGCGCCGCCGAGGCGCTGGTCGACGGCGGCGCCGGCATCCGCTGCGCCGCGACGTTGCGTGGCGAGCAGGTGGTGGTGTTCTTCGTGCGCTACGACGGCCGTCCTTACGGCTACCTGAACCGCTGCGCCCACGTGCCGGTGGAACTGGACTGGAACGAGGGCCAGTTCTTCGAATCCTCCGGCCTCTACCTGATGTGCGCGACGCACGGCGCGATCTACGCACCCGACACCGGCAAGTGTGTCGGCGGCCCATGCTGCGGCGCGCGCCTGCGCGCCGTCGAGGTGGACGAGCGCGACACGCCCGATGACCGCGCCGTCTACTGGTTGCCCGATGCCGACCTGATCCCGCAGGCGGCCTGATCCGTTTTTTCCCCTCCTCACTGGCCTTCGCATGTCCGACCAACCGACCTCTCCCGATTCAACCGGCGCCGAGCGCGAGTCGAACTCGCCGGCCGCCCCGCAAGCCGGCCGCGAACCCAACTGGGAGCGCGCCGCGCTCGAGCGGATCGCGATGGCCGCGATCGTCGAGCAGCGCGCCGCGCGCCGCTGGCGGATCGGCTTCCGTTTCCTGTGGCTGATCGTGTTGGTGGTGCTGGTATTCGCGATCTTCGATTTCTCCGGCGACGGCAAGCTCTCGAGCAGCCGCCACACGGCGCTGATGACGATCGACGGCGAGATCGCGGCGGGCACCAATGCCAATGCCGAGGACATCAACTCCGCGCTCGGTGATGCCTTCGAGGATTCCGGCACGGTGGGCGTGGTGCTGCGCATCAACAGCCCGGGCGGCAGCCCGGTGCAGGCCGGCATCGTCTACGACGAGATCCGCCGGCTGCGCAAGAAATACCCGTCCAAGCCGCTCTACGTGGTGGTCAGCGACATGTGCGCCTCGGGCGGTTACTACATCGCCTCGGCGGCCGACAAGATCTACGTGAACCAGGCCAGCATCGTCGGCTCGATCGGCGTGCTGATGGACGGTTTCGGCTTCACCGGGCTGATGGACAAGCTGGGCGTCCAGCGCCGGCTGCACACCTCGGGCGAGAACAAGGGCTTCTTCGATCCGTTCTCCCCGGAGACGCCGAAGATGGACGAGCACGCGCAGGCCATGCTCGACGAGATCCACGCGCAGTTCATCCAGGCCGTCAAGGATGGCCGCGGCAAGCGCCTGCACGAGTCGCCGGAGATCTTCTCGGGCTTGTTCTGGACTGGCGCGAAGAGCGTGGAGCTGGGCCTGGCCGACGGTTTCGGCACCACCGACACGGTCGCGCGCGACGTGCTGAAGGCGCCCGACATCGTCGACTATACGGTCAAGGAAAGCCTCGGCAACCGCGTGGCGCGGCGCTTCGGCGCGGCGATCGGCGGCGGCGTGGTGAAATCGGCACTGTCGGAAAGCGGGGTCAGGCTGCACTGAGCGGGCATGGCGACATGGGCGCCCCGTTCCTCGGTCCTCGCTTCTCGTTGCCGGCCGCGAGCGCGTCCGGCGACCGCCTGCCTCAGTTGGCCAGCAGCAGGAAGATCGCCGGTCGCTTCTGCAGGTTCGGCCCCGGCGCCTTTTTCCAGTCGGCCGCCACGCAGATCAGCGTGGACGGCGCGCAGGTCGCCACCAGCGTCTCCAGCATGGCCTGGTTCCGATACGGCGTCTCGATGAAGATTTCGGTCTCCCTAGCCTTGCGCGCCTGCTGCTCCAGCTCGCGCAGGCGCTTGGCGCGGGCTGCGGCATCCACCGGCAGGTAGCCGTGGAAGGCGAAGGTCTGGCCGTTCAGGCCCGAGGCCATCAGCGCCAGCAGGATCGAACTCGGTCCGACCAGCGGCACCACCTTCACGCCGCGCTCGTGGGCGCGGCGCACCAGCAGCGCGCCCGGGTCGGCCACCGCCGGGCAACCCGCCTCGGACACCGGCCCGGCGTCGGCCAGGATCGGCGCCAGCAGTCGCTCGATCTCGCCCGACGGCGTCTTCACGTTCAACTCGCGGATCTCGATTTCCTGGATCGGCCGTTCGGTGCCGACCTTCTTCAGGAAGGCGCGCGTGGTCTTGGCGTTTTCGCCGATGTAGTAGCCGAGCGAGGCGGCGCGGGCCTGCACGGCGGCCGGCAGCACGGCCGCCAGCATCGCGGCCTCGCCCTCGCCGAGCGTATTGGAGATCAGGTAGAGCGTGCCGGACTTCATGCGTGTGCCTCCGTGGCGAACGGCGAGATGCCGGCCTCGGCCAGCATGCGGGTGAGCGCGATCAGCGGCAGGCCGACCAGCGCGGTTGGGTCGGTCGAGTCGATCGCCTCCAGCAGGGCGATGCCGAGCCCCTCGGATTTCGCGCTGCCGGCCACGTCGTAAGGCGTCTCGGCACGCAGGTAGGCTGCCAGCTCGGCATCGGACAGCGTGCGAAAGCGCACGCGCGTGACCACGTCCTCAACCTGGGCGCGGTCGCTGCGGCTGTCATAAACGTACAGCGCGCTGTGGAATTCGACCTCGCGGCCGCGCATCGCCTGCAACTGCTCGAGCGCGCGCTGATGGGTGCCGGGCTTGCCGATCTGGCGGCCGTCGAAGGTCGCGACCTGGTCGGAGCCGATCACCACGGCGCCCTCGGGGGCCTCGAGCTGGGCCGCGACCGCGCGGGCCTTGGCAGCGGCCAGCCGCAGCGCGGTGTCGGCGGGCGATTCGCCGGCCAGCGGGGTTTCGTCGAGATCGGGCGTGACGACCTCGAAGGCGAGCCGCAGGCGCTCGAGCAACTCGCGCCGATAGCGGGAACTGGACGCCAGGATCAGCCTGGGCGGACGGGAAAACGTGGTCATGGCGGGGTGTCGGGAGGGGCGTCGCGGCTTGGCGCGACGCCGCCGGTTAAGTAATTGACTCGAAAAGATAAAACGGATACAATAATGCACTTTTCATCGGCACTGACGCGCAGTGACGCCGGTGGTTCGCGACGCCGGTGGATCGTCGAAAGGCTCGCAAGACCCTTGCAGGCCGGCAGGCCGGGGCTCCACCCCGGCGCACGGGGCCCGCCGGCCCCCGGTACTGGCGGCCGGCGTGGCGAACCGGGTTGTGAACTACACGCAGGGAGCGCACATGAATCTCTTCGGGTCCTATTCCCCGCCGCTTGCGGCGTAGACTTTGGGGGATGAGCGAATACATCCACAAGAGTCA
>JAYFRU010000111.1:0-8928 GCA_040946965.1 Burkholderia sp.
CGTTCACCGTCATGTGGCTACACCACCTCGTTCGTTGAGAATGATTCTTCATTCGGTGTACTTAAATTGGCGCTTACCCTGCGAGGCCCAGTAGTGCGCGAAGGCCTCGCTGCCGGCCAGCAGCGCGTCGATCAGGCTGCGGGTGGGCGCGTCGTTCAGGTGGCGGATCGAGTCGGCGCGGAATTCGGCTACCAGCCGCCGTGCGCGCGTGTCCCAGTCGACGATCAGCGCGCGCGGCCGGCGACAGGAAGGTGAAGCGCAGCAGGTTGCGATCGTGCTCGCCGTCAGCCAGCCCGCGAACAGCGCGGCGGCCGGCGTGTTCCAGGCCAGCGCGTTCCACTGGCGGTCGAGCACGTAGGCGGGCGCGGCCACCAGCTCGACTGTGGCCACCAGCGTGTCGGGCACGTCGGCGGTGGCCAGTTCCGGCTCGGCCGGGTCGCGCTGGGCCGCCAGCTCGAATAGGTAGGCGTGCTCGGCGCGCGACAGGCGCAGCGCGACGGCGATCCGCGCCAGCGCGTCGGCCGAGGCCGAGACCTGCCGGCCCTGTTCGATCCAGGTGTACCAGGTCGGGCTCACGCCGCAGAGCTGGACCACCTCCTCGCGGCGCAGGCCCGGCGTGCGGCGGCGCGGGCCCGGCGGCAGGCCGAGCGCCTCGGGCGTGAGGCGCTCGCGATGGGCGCGGATGAAATCGCCGAGCGCGCGCGCCGGGGGGCATCGAGCGGGGGCGGGGTGGGGCGGGACGGGCTCATGGGCGGGTGAAGACGAACGCAGGGGCGGAACGGGGCGGGCGCGAGGTACGCCGCCGTGGCGGGTGGTGCTGATACCGGGATACGCCCCGGATCAGTACTGGTACCCGCAGGTTCGCCATTGTAGCAGCTCGCGGCGTGCCGGCGCCGCTTGGCGGTGGGGCGGGGAGCATGGAGCAGCGGTCAAGGTGGGGATCGGCGGCGGCACGCGCCGCGCGAACGCCGGCCCCTGAAACGACGAGGCGCGGACACCGTTGCCGATGTCCGCGCCCTGTTCGTGACGGACGAGAGAGCCGGCGGCGCGAGGGCGTCACCGATTCCCGGGCCCTGCCTCGCGCCTCAGCCGGTATTGCGCAGGCCGGCCGCGATACCGTTGATGGTCAGGTGGATCCCGCGCCGCACGCGCGCATTGGTGTCGCCCGCGCGGTGCCGCTTGATCAGCTCGACCTGCAGGTGGTTGAGCGGATCGAGGTAGGGGAAGCGGTTCTTGATCGAACGAGCCAGCAGCGGGTTGCCCGCCAGGCGCGCCTCGTGGCCGGTGATCTCGGCCAGCGCGGCGGCGGTGCGCTCCCATTCCGCGACGATGCGCGCGAACACGTGCTTGCGCAGCTTCTTGTCGGCCACCAGCTCGGCGTAGCGCGAGGCCACGGCCAGGTCGGTCTTGGCCAGCACCATGTCCATGTTCGACAGCAGGTGCGAGAAGAACGGCCAGCTGCGGTTCATCTTCTGCAGCAGGGCCAGGCGCCTGGCGCGCTCGGCCGGGTTGGCCGCGCCGTCGAGATAGGCCGCGACGGCGCTGCCGAAGCCGTACCAGCCGGTCAGCAGCAACCGGCACTGGCCCCACGAGAAGCCCCAGGGAATCGCGCGCAGGTCCTCGATCTTGCGATCCTTCGGGTCCTGCAGCTTGCGCGAGGCCGGGCGGCTGCCGATGTTGAGCTCGGCGATCTCGCTGATCGGCGTCGAGGAGAAGAAGTAGTCCTTGAAGCCGGGGGTCTCGTAGACCAGCGCGCGATAAGCGCCCATCGCCGCGTCCGACAGCGTCTGCATGGTCGCCTCGAAGGCCGGCAACTGCGCCGGCGCGTTGTTGCGCGGCAGCAGCGAGGCCTCCAGCGTGGCGGCCACCACGGTTTCCAGGTTGCGCCTGCCGATCTCGGGGTTCGAGAACTTGCTGGCGATCACCTCGCCCTGCTCGGTCAGGCGGATCTGGCCGTTCACGGTGCCCGGTGGCTGCGAGAGGATCGCCTGGTAGGTCGGGCCGCCGCCGCGGCCGACCGTGCCGCCGCGGCCGTGGAACAGGCGCAGCTTGATGCCGTGCGCGCTGAACAGCTCGACCAGGGACAGTTCGGCGCGATACAGCTCCCAGTTCGAGGTCAGGAAGCCGCCGTCCTTGTTGCTGTCCGAGTAGCCGAGCATCACTTCCTGCTCGCCGCCCTGGTGGGCGATCAGCGCCTGCATGCCGGGCAGCGCGAAGTAGTCGCGCATGATCTCGGGCGCGTTTTGCAGAGCGGCGATGGTCTCGAACAACGGGATCACCATCAGGCCGTGCCTGGCATGGCCATGCTCGCCGAAGCTGCCTTCCAGCAGGCCGGTTTCCTTCTGCAGCAGCAGCACCTCGACCAGGTCCGAAACCGTTTCGGTGTGCGAGATGATGTAGTTGCGCACCGCACGCGGGCCGAACGTGGCGCGTACGTCGCGGGCCTTCTCGAGCACGCCGAGTTCGCTCCTAGCGAGATCGGAGTAATCGAGATAGGGGATGCGCAGCGGGCGCGGGTCGGCCAGCGCGGCCAGCAGCACGCGCAGCTTGTCGGTTTCGGCGAGCGCCGCGTAGTCGGCCTCGACGCCGGCGCGCGCGAACAGCTCGGCGATCACCGCCTCGTGGATGTCCGAGCTCTGGCGCTGGTCGATGCTGGCCAGGTGGAAGCCGAACACTTCGGCGACGCGTACCAGCGGTGCCAGGCGCGGCGCGGCCAGCGAGGCGCCGTGATGGGCGACCAGCGATTCCTGCAGCACGCGAAGGTCGCGCGCGAAGGCCTCGGAATCGGCATAGGGCGTGGCGCGCACCGGCGGCACGCTGCGGCCGGCGCTGCGCACCGCCACCACGCCTTCGCCCAGGCGCACCCGGGCGCTGGCGGCGATGCGCGTGTAGATGCCGATCAGGGCACGCCGGTAGGGCTCGTCGACGCGATGCGGCGACTGGTCGGGCGAGGCCGCGGCCAGCGCCTTGACCTCGTCGCTGGCGCCAACCAGCAGGTGCGAGACCGACAGCTCGGCGCCGAGCTTGTGGACCTGCTCCAGGTAGTGCTCGAGGATTACCGTGCCCTGGCGGTGGATCGCCTCCTCCAGGGTGGCGGCCGTCACGTTCGGGTTGCCGTCGCGATCGCCGCCGATCCAGCTGCCCATCTGGAAGAAGGCCGGCACGCGTGCGTCCAGGCCATGCTCGGCCAGCGCCTCCTCGATGTCGGCGTAAAGCGCCGGCAGTTCGTCGAGGAAGGTGGCGCGGTAATAGGACAGCGCGTTGTCGATCTCGTCGCCCACCGTCAGGCGCGCATCGCGCAGCATGCGGGTCTGCCACAGCGAGGTCACGCGCGCGCGCAGCAGCGCCTCGTTGTGCGAGCGCTCGCGTGTGGTCAGCTGCTGGTCGCGCTCGGCGAGCAGACGGGCGATGTCGTGCTGGGCGTCGAGGATGCTCTTGCGCTGCACCTCGGTGGGGTGCGCGGTCAGCACCGGCACGATCAGGGCCTCGTCGAAGAAGCGGCGGATCTCCTCGGCCGAGGCGTCGCCGGCATTCTTCAGCGTCTGCAGCGCGAAGCCGACCGTGCCGGCCTGGGGCGTCGAGCCGGCCAGCGCGTGGATGCGGCGGCGGCGGTTGTGGTGGCGGTCCTCGGCGATATTGGCCAGGTGCGAGAAGTAGCTGAAGGCGCGCACCACGCTGACGGTCTGCTCGGGCGTGAGCTTGCGCAGCATGCGATCGAGCGTCTGCGCGGCCTCGCGGTCGTCCTCGCGACGGAATTTCACGGCGTGCTGGCGGATCGTCTCGACCACCTGAAACACGGCGTCGCCTTCCTGCTCGCGCACCACGTCGCCGAGCAGGCGGCCCAGGTAGCGGATGTCCTCGAACAGCGGCTGGTCCTTGTCCTCGCGCGTACGGCCGTTCGTTTTCGGCGCGGCGCGCTTGGCGGGGGCGGCCGACGTGGCCGGGGCGGCGGGTTTCGTGGTCGCGGCGCGTGCCTGCTTGGTTTCCGGCTTGGCGGCCGCCTTGCTGGCGGTCTTGCGGGCCGGTTTCGTCGTGCTGGCGCCGGCCGGGCTGGCGGCCTGCTTGCCGCGCGCCGGCGCGGGCGCTTCGGCGGGCGCCAGCGCGGTGACGTTGGACGAGGCAGTATTGCGGCGCGCGGCGCGCGCCGATCCGGAGGACTTCACGATGGGTTTCCTTGGGAAAGCACGAGTGAACGGGAGACTTCGGGCACTGACTGCGATACAGGAAACAGCGGCGGCGGACCGCCGCGCATCACGCCGACCGCCGGCGGGCGGCCTCGCTCGCGCGCCGCGCCGCCAGGGAAAAGGGAACGGGCGTGCGTGCTACCATTGCCCGATCCTGATTCCCATTCTTCCATGCCGCTGCAATGAATTCCGAGACTCTTACGGCCGACGCTCCGGCGACGCTCACCATCGCTTCGCGGGAAAGCCGCCTGGCGATGTGGCAGGCTGAACATGTGCGTGATGCGCTGCGCAAATTATATCCAGCTTGCGACGTGAAAATCCTCGGGATGACCACGCGCGGCGATCAGATTCTCGACCGCACCTTGTCAAAGGTGGGCGGCAAGGGTCTATTCGTGAAGGAACTGGAGAATGCGCTGGCCGACGGCCGGGCCGACCTGGCCGTGCATTCGCTCAAGGACGTGCCGATGTCGCTGCCCGAGGGCTTCGTGTTGAGCACCGTGATGAGCCGCGAGGACCCGCGCGACGCCTTCGTCTCCAATGGCTATGCCTCGCTCGACGACTTGCCCACCGGGGCGATCGTCGGCACCTCCAGCCTGCGCCGCGAGGCGATGCTGCGCGCCCACTATCTGGACTTCGACGTGCGCCCGCTGCGCGGCAATCTCGATACGCGCCTGGCCAAGCTCGACCGCGGCGACTATGCCGCGATCATCCTAGCTGCGGCCGGGCTCAAGCGGCTCGGCCTCGGCGATCGGATCCGCGCGCTGATCGACGTCGGGACCAGCCCGCCCGCCGCAGGCCAGGGCGCGCTCGGCATCGAGATCGCGGCCGCGCGCACGGACGTGGCGCGCTGGCTCGCGCCGCTGCACGACAGCGCCACCGCGCTAGCCGCCGAGGCCGAGCGGATGGTATCGCGCGCGCTGGGCGGCAGCTGCTCGGTGCCGCTGGCCGCGCATGCGGTCTGGCACGGCGAGCGGCTCAAACTGACGGGGCGCGTGTCGAACCCCAGCGGCACGCGCGTGCTGACGGTGCGCCAGGATGCGGCCGTGACCACTCCCGACGAGGCGCTCGCGCTCGGCAAACAGGTGTCCGACGAACTCGAACGACAGGGCGCTTTCGAGATCATCGAGGCGCTGCTCGGAGACAAGACCTGATGGCCCAGACCCGCGCGTTCACGGCAGTGCTGACGAAGCCCGAGGAGCAATCGGCGGCGCTCGCTGCGCAACTCACGGCGGCCGGCATCGAGGCCTTCGACTTCCCGCTCATCGATATCGCGCCGGTGGCCAATGCCGCGCCGCTGGACGCCGCCTTCGCGCGGCTCGAGGCCTATGCGCTGGTGGTGTTCGTCTCGCCGAACGCGATCGACCGGGCGCTGGCGCGCTACAACGCGATCTGGCCGCATTCGCTGCCGATCGGCGTGGTCGGCCCCGGCAGCGTGGCCGCGCTGGCGCGCCACGGCATCGCCGCTCCGGCGCATCGCGTGATCGCGCCCGGCACGCAGCCCGAGGAAAGCGGCGGCGACGAACCGCGCTACGACTCGGAAAGCCTTTACGCGCAGATCGAGCGCGCGTTCGCGCCCGTCGCGCCGCGTGCCTCGTCGGGCGCCGGCGCGGTCGTCGCCACCGACGACCATGGTCGCCATGGTGGCGATGAATGCAGCAGCGATGGCGCGAAGGCCGCCGTTCCCGGCGATCAAACCGGCGCCGACGCCCAACCCTTCGCGAACCCGACCCCCGATTCCTCCCCTTCGTCCGATTCTCCCGCCGCGCCGGTAGCGCCCGCCGCCAATGGCCCGCTGGCCAGCAAGCGCGTGCTGATCGTGCGCGGCGACGGCGGCCGCGACTGGCTGTCGAACCGGTTGCGCGAGGCCGGCACCGAGGTCGAGCTGGTGGCCGCCTACCGCCGCATCGTGCCGGAGCCCTCGATCGGCGCCTGGGAGCGCGTGCACGCGCTGCTGGCGGGCGAGCCGCATGCCTGGCTGGTGACCAGCTCGGAAGGCGTGCGCAACCTGCGCGAGCTGGCCGATGAGCACCTGACCGGCGCCGAGCGCGACGCGCTGCGGCACGCGCCGCTGGTCGCGCCCCACCCGCGCATCGCGGATACGGCGCGGGCCATGGGTTTTGATACGATTATGCAGTCCGGCGCGGGCGACCAACGCATCGTCCACGCCTTCCGAACGTTGGCCGACTCGGCCGCTCACGCGGCGCAAGCCGCATCGGTGCCCTCTCGCATGACAGATACCAACGATTCCAGCAAGGCTTCCTCCCAGGGTTCGGCCGCCGCGCCGCAGCGGCCCGCGACGCCCTCCAATGCCCCCTTCACGCCCTCCGAGGCGCAGCAGCCGCGCCGCTCGGGCGGTGCCGCCGGCGTGCTGCTGTGGTGCGTGGTGGTAGTGCTGGGCTGCGCCGCCGGCGCGGGCGGCTTCGCGCTGAACCGCAAGATCGAGAAGCTCGACCAGCTCGCGGTGCAGCGACAGAAGGCGCTCGACGGCGCCACTGCCGAGATCCGCAACAAGTCCGACCAGGCGCTGGCGAACGCGCACCAGCTCGACGGCCAGCTCTCGCAGCTCGCCGGCAAGCTGTCCGACGCGCAGGCCCAGCAGCAGGCGCTGCAGCAGCAATACCAGGACCTGTCGCGCAACCGCGATGCCTGGCTGCTCGACCAGGTCGAGCAGACCCTCTCCGGTGCGAGCCAGCAATTGCAGCTGACGGGCAATGTCCCGCTGGCCCTGGTCGCGCTGCAGAACGCCGACCAGCAACTGGCGACCTCGCAGGGCGCGCAGGCGATCGCGGTGCGCAAGGCGATCGCGCAGGACATCGACAAGCTCAAGGGCGCGCCCTCGGTCGACCTCACCGGCCTGGCCATCAAGCTCGACGACGCGATCGGCCGGATCGACGCGCTGCCGCTGTCGGGCGAGGCGCCGATCGGGCAGGCACGGCCGCGCGCCGCCTACCCGGGCGATATCGCCAGCGAGGCGGCCGCGACCGGCCAGCCGCGCTGGAAGGTCTGGTGGCACGAGGTGAGCACCGGCATCGGCGCGCAGCTGACCAGCCTGGTGCAGGTGCGCCGCATCGACAACGCCGATGCGATGCTGACCTCGCCCGAGCAGGGCTACTTCGTGCGCGAGAACGTCAAGCTGCGCCTGCTGACGGCGCGCCTGTCGCTGCTCGCGCGCAACGATTCGGCGATGAAGTCGGACCTGCACGCGGCGCAGGCGGCGCTGGCGCATTACTTCGACGCCTCGTCGAAGGACACCCGGACCGTCGAGGACCTGCTGAAGCAGGTCGATGCCGCGTCGCTGTCGGTCGCGGTGCCGAACCTGAGCGCCAGCCTCAACGCCATCCAACAGTTCAAGAGCCGGGGTTGACGATGACGCTGCGAGGAATCCTCTGGCTCGCCGTGCTATTCGCGATCGCGGTGGCGCTCGCGACGGTCGGCCGCTTCGACGGCGGGCAGGTGCTGATCGTCTATCCGCCGTATCGCGTCGACGTATCGCTGAACCTGTTCATCGTCGCGATCGTGGTGCTGTTCGTGGTGATCTACGCGCTGCTGCGCATCGTGCGCAACGTCTGGTGCATGCCGCAGCGGGTGGCCGCCTATCGCAAACGGATGCGCCACGAGAAGGCGCATGCCTCGCTGCGCGACGCGATCGCCAATCTCTACGCGGGCCGCTTCTCGCGCGCCGAGAAAGCCGCGCGCGACGCGCTGTCGGTCGACGACAACCAGAGCGCGGCGGGCCTGGTCGGCGCGGTGGCCGCGCATCGCATGCACGAGTACGCGCGCCGCGACGAATGGCTGGCTCGCGTCGATGCCAACGAATGGCAGGAAGCGCGCCTCTTGGCCACCGCCGACATGCGCGCCGAGGCGCGCGACGCCGAGGGCGCGCTGGCCGCGCTGGCCGAGATGCAGGCCTCGGGCGGCAAGCGCATCCATGCCCAGCAGGTCGCGCTGCGCGCGCAGCAGCAGCTCAAGAACTGGGCCGAGGTGCTGAAGCTGGCCAAGGCGCTGGAGAAGCGCGAGGCGCTGCATCCCGCCGCCGCAGTGCGGATGCGCCAGCAGGCGGCCGAGTACCTGCTGCGCGACCGTTGCCACGACGCCGATGCGCTGCTGGAAGTCTGGCAGTCGCTGCCGGCCGCCGAGCGGCAGTCGCCGCGGTTGGCCGACCTGGCCGCCGAGCTGCTGGTGGCGCTGGAGCGCCAGCCCGAGGCGCGCCGCATCGTCGAGGACGCGCTGGCCTACAACTGGGATGCGCACCTGCTGCGCCGCTATCCCGACACGGCCGGCAGCGATGCGCTGCCGCTGATCCAGAAGGCCGAGGGCTGGAAGCGCGATCATCCCGACGACGCCGAACTGCTGGTGGCCCTGGGCCGGCTCTGCCAGAAGCAGCAGCTGTGGGGCAAGGCACAGTCCTTCCTGGAGGCCACGCTCAAGCTGTCCGACAGCGAGGCGCTGAAGGTACGTGCGCATCGCGCGCTGGCCAGCCTGTTCGAGCATCTCGGCGACCAGGAGAAGGCCGCGCGCCACTACCGCGAAAGCGCGCTGGCGGCGCAGCTCGGCTGAAGCTCGCGCCTCGCGCGCGATGCAGACGCAAACGGCAGCCCCTGGGGCTGCCGTTTTGCATTGGGACCGGTGCCGCGCGGCCGGTTTGCCGTGGCCCGGCGCGTCCGGCCCGTAAGCGGCTCGGCCGGACCGTTTCCCGAAGCAGGTTTTTCCAAAGCATGCTGGTCGCGTTTAGATTGACGGAGCG
>JAYFRU010000112.1:0-8831 GCA_040946965.1 Burkholderia sp.
GAATTGTTAACAGAGGCCTCGCTGCGACCGTTGCGCGTAAACGTCACCGCGCCAAATCGGATTTATGCAACAACGCCGTGGCGAACTACCCGGAGTATTACGAATTTTTATTCTGTTTATCTAAAAATTTTCTCGATTGAATTCTTTTCGATGTAATTCGAGAAACTGTTTTTCATGGCGATTCATTCGGCGCGTGTCGTGATCAGCGTTGTGTCGGCGGCGCCGGGCCGGCATTGCTTCATCGCCTCGAAGAAGGCCGCCACCAGCCGGCTCTCGCGTCGCTCGCGCAGGCAGCACACGTGGATATGCGTGCTGACCGGGTCGCCCTCGATCCGCACCGGCCGCAGCCTCGCCTCGTCGGGCACGTATTCGGACAGCGACACGGTGCCCACGCCGAGCCCGCGCGCGACGGCCTCGCGCAGCGCCTCGCGGCTGCCAATCTCCATGGCGATGCGCGGTGTCGCGTCCCGCGCGCCGAGCGCGTCCTCCAGCGCGCGCCGCGTGGTCGAGCCGGGCTCGCGCATCAGCAAGGGCACGGTGGCCAGCTCGGCCAGGCTGACCGATTCGCGCGCCGCGAACGGATGCGCCACGCCGACGAAGGCGATCACCGGGTAGCTGGCATAGGGCGCCATCTCGTAGCGCTCGTCGCTGAACGAGCGCGCGATCACGCCGACATCGCAGGCGTAGTCGTCCAGGTCGTTCAGCACGCTCTCCGAGTTGCCGAGCGTGATGGCCAGCTGCATGCACGGATGCGCGGTATGGAAGGCCTCGATGATCTCGGTCACGTGAAACGGGCTGACCGCGCCGATCCGCAGCACGCCGCGCGTGAGTTCGCCGCTGTCGTGCAGCAGCGAGCGCGCGTCGTTCTCCAGGCCGTTGCTCTCGCGCGCGAGCGGCAGGAAGTCGAGGCCGACCGTCGATAGCTCCACGCGCCGCCCGCGCCGATGGAACACCTGCACGCCGTGCTTCTGTTCGAGCACCTGGGCCTGCGAGGTGATGGTGGTCTGGCTGGTTGCGAGCGCGCGGGCCGCTGCGGTGAAGCCGCCATGCTGGACCACGGCGAGGAAGGCGCGAATCTGGGTCAGGGTCATCGGTTGCGGATCAGAGGAAGCTGGCGGGGAGCGGACGAGGGCCGGTGAATCCCATCGAATTGGCCCTTGAAAAGCGGCTTTTCCTGTGAAGATTCGTCGATCAGCCCTTCAGCCTCGCCCCGCCTGGGTGTTCGAGGGTCGAACCATGATTCAACGATTTTTCCGATGGATCGATTCGATTTGACTGGGTAGTTCGATCACAGACCGGTCATGTTGCAAAACTATAGTGGCGTCCGTGATCCACTTTTCTCGGAGCTCAGCCATGCTGCAGCGATCCGCCCCCTCGATGCCGCGCACCGCGCCCAGCGCGCTTACCGCGTCCCCGTCACCACCGCGATCTTCGACTGGCCGGCACGGTGCTCGATTTCGGTTGCCTCGCGCCCGTCCACGCATTTCGTGAGGTGTTCGAAGCAGCCGGCGTGCCGATCAGCGAAGCCGAAGCGCGCGCGCCGATGGGCGCCGCCAAGCTCGAGCACATCGAGCTGATCCTGGAAGACGTCGGGGTGCAGGCGCGCTGGCACGCCGCGCGCGGCACCGCCTCGACCGATGCCGATATCGACGCGCTCTACGCGCACTTCCTGATTGCCGACGAGCGCAACGTCGAGCGCTACAGCGCGCTGATCCCGGGCGCGCTCGACACCATCGCCACGCTGCGCGCGCGGCATCCGCATCGGCAGCACCACCGGTTACCCGCGCGAAGTGATGAAGCACCTGCAGCCGTTGGCCGAGCGCCACGGCTATCGTCCCGAGCATTGCTGCACGTTCAGCGACGTGGCGCGCGGCCGTCCCTATCCCGACATGTGCCTGGCCAATGCGCTGGCGCTCGGCGCGCCCGACGTGCGCAGCTGCGTGGTGGTCGACGACAGCCCCACCGGGCTCGAATCGGGCCTAGCCGCCGGCATGTGGACGGTGGGCATCGTCGCCAGCGGCAACGAGGTGGGCCTCTCGCTGGCCGAGTGGCAGGCGCTCGACGAGGCGGCAGGCGATGCGCGCGTGGCCCCGGCGCGCGAGCGCATCGCCCGCACCGGCGCACACTACGTGGTCGACAGCATCGCCGACCTGCCGGCCGTGATCGACTCGATCGACGAACGCCTGGCCGCCGGAGAAACGGCGTGAGCGACTGGCAATTCCACAACCCGGTGCGCGTGCGTTTCGGCGTCGATGCGCTGGATGCCATCGGCGAGGTGCTGGCGGGCCGCTCCTACGCGATCGTCACCTATCCCGACGCGGCCTTCCTCGCGCCCCTGCGCGCGCATCGAGGCGATCGCCGGCCCGGCGCTGCTGCGCATCGATTCGGTGGAGGCCAACCCCTCGGTGACGATGCTGCGCGAGGCCTGCGCGGCGCTGGCCGCGCTGCCGGCCATGCCCGAGGTGCTGGTGGCGCTCGGCGGCGGCTCGAGGATGGACACCGCCAAGGTGCTGGCGGCCGAGCACGGCCGGCTGGAACCGGTGCTGGCCTGGATCACCGACGGCCGCACGCGCCAGGCCGAGCGAGCCCTGCCGATCGTCGCGATTCCCACTACCTCGGGCACCGGCAGCGAAGTGACCTCGTGGGCGACGGTGTGGGATCCCGAACACGATCGCAAGCTGTCGCTGGCGCGCGACGATCTCTACCCCGAGACGGTGCTGGTCGATCCGCACCTGGTGGTCGGGCTGCCGCCCGCGCCGACGCTGGTCAGCGGGCTCGATGCGCTGTCGCATGCGCTGGAGAGCATCTGGAACCGCAACGCGAACCCGGTCACGCACGGCCTGGCCGTCGATGCCGCGCGCGAGATCCTGCAGGCGTTGCCACGCGTGATGGCCGCGCCCGAGGATCTTGACGCGCGCTCGGCGATGGCGTTGGGCGCGCTGCGCGCGGGCCTGGCCTTCTCGAACACGCGCACCGCGCTGGCCCACAACATCTCCTATGCGATCACCCTGCATCACGGCGTGGCGCACGGCATGGCCTGCTCGTTCTGCCTGCCGGCGGTGATGCGCTCGGCGATCGGCGCCGATGCCGCCTGAGATCGCGCGCTGGCCGAGGTGTGCGGCAGCATCGAGGCCGCCCCGCGCGTGCTGGAGCGGTTCCTGGAATCGCTCGGGGTGCGCGCTGCGAACCCGCCGCCTACGGTATCGAGCAGGACGAATGGCAGGACATCGTCGCGAGCGTCTTCGAGGGTGCGCGCGGCCGCAATTTCATCGGCGCGCCCGCGCGCTTCCCCCAATTCGATTTCTCGGACGCCGCACTGACCGTGCCGTCGCCGTGATCGTCAGGAAACCTTCATGAACCCTTCATGAACCCGTCTCAACCCGTGCGGACCGATGCACTGTCGCGTCTGGACAATATGCCGTGGACCTGGTTCCGCACGCTGCTGGTCGCCGTGCTCGGCGTCGGCTGGGCGCTCGACTCGTTCGAGACCAACATCATCGGCAGCGTGTTCGGCGTGCTGAAGAGCCAATGGCATCTCAGCTCGGCGCAGGGCTCGCTGGCCGTGACGATCTGGGTGTTCGGCATGCTGGTGGGTGCGATCGCGTTCGGCTGCCTGGCCGATCGCTTCGGCCGCAAGCGCCTGTTCCTCGCCACCCTGCTCTGGTACGCCTGCTTCAGCGTGCTGACGATCTTCTCGTGGAACTACGAGTCCTTCCTGTTCTTCCGCGCCATGACGGCGCTGGCGGTGGGCGGCGAGTATTCGGCGGTGACCGCGACGATGGGCGAGTTCATCCCGCGCCGCCATCGCGGCAAGACCGATTCGCTGATCCTGTCGGGCTTCCCGGTGGGCGCGCTGCTGTCGGCCGCGATCTCCTACTTCGTGCTGAACAACCTGCCGGCCGACGTGGCCTGGCGCGTGGGCTTCGGGCTCGGCACCACCATGGCGCTGCTGTTCTTCTGGATCCGCCGCGTGATTCCCGAATCGCCGCGCTGGCTGCTGCAGCAAGGCCGCATCGCCGAGGCCGAGGCCATCGTCGCCGCGATCGCCGGCAGCCCGAGCGTCCCGGCGTGAGCCAGGCCGATCGCGAGCTGGCCCGCAAGCGGCTACGAGCCGACGCTGTTCACGCCCTCGCAGCCGGCCTTCTGGCGCAACGTGCGCGATCTGTTCGGCACCTACCGGCTGCGCTGCGGCCTGGCCAGCGCGCTGAATTTCTCGCAGGCCGCCGTGGTGTATGGAGTGCTCTCGCTGATGGCGCTGGTGATCCTGCCGTACATGAAGGTGCCGGCCGGCGACATGCCGCTCTACTACGTCTACGGCAACGCCGCAGCGCTGGTCGGCGGGCTGACCGCCTCGGTGCTGGTGGAGGCCTGGGGCCGCCGCACCTCGCTGCTGGTCAGCTACAGCTTCACGGTGGCGGCGATCGTGCTGATCTACCTGATGCACACGCTGCCGGGCATGGTGCTCGGTTATTGCCTGATCCAGTTCGGCGTGACCTGGGCCTATATCTCGGGCTACGTGGTGTCCTCGGAAGTGCTGCCGACGCGAATCCGCGCCACCGGCCGCGGTGTCTCGGTGGCGGTCGGGCGGGTCGGCGCGATGGTGGTGCCCGCTGATGCTGATCAACGTCTACGCGGCCACCGGCACGCCCTCGGCCGCGCTGATCGGGCTGCTGCTGCTGGCGCTGCCCGGGCCGCTGGCCGCGCTGCTCTGGTTCGTGAACGGCCGCGAGACGCGCAATGTCTCGCTGGAGGAAGGCAGCGCCGACAACGGCACGGCGCACCAGGCCGGCTGGACCCCGCGCGCGGCGGCCGCGCAATGAAGCAGCTGCAATGAGGCCGGCCCAATGAAAAGGGCGGGGCGGCCGGTTCCGGCTCGCCCCGCCCGATGCGGTTCGCGTCATGGCGCGACACGGTGAGCGTGTCGCGTGTGCCTCGGCCTGATGCGCTCAGGCCTTGGCGCAGGCGATGAAGGCGTTCTCGAGGTCGGCGATCAGGTCGTCGCCGTGTTCGAGGCCGATCGAGATGCGGATCAGGCCTTCGCTGACGCTGGCCTTCTCGCGCGCTGCGGCCGACACGCCCGAATGGGTGGTCGAGACCGGGTGGCAGACCAGCGATTCCGAGCCGCCCAGGCTGACGGCTGACTTGAACAGGCGCAGCGCGTTGATGAAGCGGAAGGCCTGCGCGCGGCCGCCGTTCAGCACGAAGGCGAAGGTCGAGCCGGCGCCCGTGCAATGGCGCTTGTAGACCGCCTGGTAGGCGTCGTCGAGGATGGTTTCCGGGTGGAACACCTCGACCTTCTGGTGCGGATTGTCGACCAGCCAGCACGCCACGCGGCTGGCCGTCTGGGTGGCCTGCGTCATGCGCAGCACCACGGTTTCCATCGAGCGCAGCAGCATCCAGGACGAATGCGGATCGAGCTGCGAGCCGAACGCGCCGCGAATCGAGCGCACCTTGGTGATCATCGCCTTGCTGCCCGTCACGCCGCCGGCCACCAGGTCGCTGTGGCCGCCCACGTACTTGGTGAGCGAGTAGACCGAGAGATCGACGCGATGCGCGGCCGGCTTCTGGAAGATCGGGCCGAGCAGGGTGTTGTCGCAGACCGAGATCGGGCGATAGCCGTGACGCAGCTCGAAGGCATCGATCGCGGCCACCATGCCGTCCAGGTCGATGATCGAGTTGGTCGGGTTGGCCGGCGTCTCGATGTAGACCAGGCGCACCGGGCCCTTCTTCGCGGCGATCTCCAACGCGTCGTGGATCGACTGCGGGGACAGCCCGTTCTCGATCGCCTCGGTGCCGATGCCCCATTCGGGGAAGATCTTCGAGATCAGCGTTTCCGTGCCGCCATAGAGCGGTACCGATTGCACGATCTGGTCGCCCGGGCGCAGGAAGGCGAGGAACACGGTGGAGATCGCCGACATGCCGCTGGAGGTGACGGCTGCGGCCTCCGAGCCGTCGAGCAGGGCCAGGCGGTCCTCGACGATCTCGAGGTTCGGGTGGTTGAAGCGGCTGTAGACGAGGCCGGCCGCCTCGCCTTCGGGCAGCGGCTTGCGGCCCGAGACGATGTCGAAGAATTCGGCGCCGTCCTCGGCGGACTTGAAGGCGAAGGTGGAGGTCAGGAACACCGGCGGCTTGACGGCACCCTCGGAGAGGAAGGGATCGTAGCCATACGACATCATCTGGGTCTCGGGATGCAGGGGGCGTCCGTTGAGATCCTTCTTGTGATAGTTCGAATACGTCATGGTGAGAGCCCTCGTCTTGGAATGAGAGACCGCAGCCGCCCGAACGCTTGCGTCACCGCGCAGACCGCGTCGGGCGACGGCGGAATTGCGCTCAGTGTAGAGTTGCACGGCCAGAATATTCGTTCCTTTTCGTTCCCGAACATCCTATAATTTGGAACAATCTTTCCCGAAAGGCCAATCGATGAATAAAGGCAGTCGCAGCGTCGAGATTGATGCGACCGACATGAAAATACTTCAGATTGTTCAGGAGAACGGGCGACTCAGTAATGCCGAAATCGCCGAGCAGGTTTCGCTGTCGCCCTCGCCTTGCTGGAAGCGCCTGAAGCGGCTCGAATCGAGCGGCATGATTCGCGGCTACCAGGCGATGCTGGACCGCCGCATGCTCGGCTTCGGCGTGGTGGCCTTCGTCAATATCTCGCTCGACAACCATACGCAGAAGGTCTGCCGTGCCTTCGAGGCCGGCGTGATGGCGATGCCCGAGGTGATCGCCTGCCACAACACCACCGGCGCACACGATTACCTGCTGCAGATCCTCGCCGAGGATTTCGATACCTATTCCGAGTTCGTGCTCGACCGCCTGCGCACGCTGCCCGGCGTGAAGGAAATGCTCAGCACCGTGTCGATGCGCGAGCTGAAATCCTCGGTGAAACTGCCCTTGCGTTGATCGATACGCTTCGATGCGATGTGCCGCGCATTTTGTTCGCGTGCGGACGCGTTTTTCTTCAATCGTGTTGCGTTGTGGGCGAGGGCAGTTTGTCGTCGAGACGTGCGATCCAGCCGCGCGGCGAGCGCTTCAATTCGATGCCGGTGAGCGGAGCGATATCATCGATACACAGCATCGCTTCGGGCGAGATGCCGAGCGCATGCGCGAGCGCGGCGCGCAGCACGGCCGCGTGCGTGACGGCGATGACACTTCCGCTAGCCGGCAGCGCATCGAGCCAGGCGCTGACGCGTTGCAACACGTCGAGATGGGATTCGCCGCCAGGCGGCGCGGCGGCCGGATCGGTGATCCAGGCTTCGAGCTGCGCCAGCGTGTCGTTCGCTATCGCCATCAATTTTCTGCCGCGCCAGAGGCCCGCGTCGAGATCGGCGAGGGCGGGCTCGAGTTCGGCGTCCAGGCTGAGCGCCTCGGCGGTCTGTCGCGCGCGCAGCGCCGGCGAACTGAACGCGCGGGCCTCGCGCGGCCAGTGCCAATGCGAGGCCGCGCGTGCCGCTTCAGCCAGGCCGCGTTCGTCGAGCGGCGCGTCGTCTGGAAAGCGGCCGGCGCGCAGTTCGGCATTCGCGGCATGGGAGATCAGGCGGACGGTGAGCGTCATCGTTTCATTGTGTTCGGTGGGGCGCTCCGGCATGCGTCGCGCGATTTTCGTTCACCGCCCATCTTGCGTAGAATCCAGCCGTTGCGATGTGCGGAAGCCAGTGTGAGCCCGGCGCGGTCGCGCCACTGTAACCGAGGAGCCTGTTTTCCCGGAAGCCAGACCTGCACCTGAAGCATCCTTTCATTCCGTTGACAGTCATTGTCGAGCGGGGCGCGTCATCCCCTGGAGAGTCGAATATGTCCGAAGCCACCCTCAAGCCGGTTGCCGTACCGGCGCCCATCCCCGTCCGCGAGCTGATGCCGTGGATCGTCTTCGGCGGCCTGCTGATGCTGCTGGCGCTGTACTTCGTCGGCACCGAGGAAGGCGCGACCTCGATCGTGCCCGGCATGTACGTGCATGAGTTCGTGCACGACGCGCGCCACCTGCTCGGCTTTCCCTGCCACTGACGGGGGTCCCATGGTCGGAAAACTGTTGGTACGCGGGATGCTGGCCGGCATCGCCACGGGGATCCTCGTATTCAGCTTCGCCCGTTTTGCCGGCGAGCCGCAGGTCGATCAGGCGATCTCCTTCGAGGAAAAGATCGACGCGGCCAAGGGCGAGGCGCCCGAGCCCGAGATCGTCAGCCGCCCGACGCAGGCCGGGCTCGGCCTCGGCACCGGCGTGATCGTCTACAGCGCCGCGCTCGGCGGCCTGTTCGCGCTGACCTTCACCTTCGTGCATGGCCGCATCGGCAGCCGCCAGCCGCGCACGCTGTCGGCCTGCCTCGCGGCCGCCGCCTTCGTCTCGCTGGTGATCGTGCCGAACCTCAAGTACCCGGCGAATCCGCCCTCGGTGGGCGATCCGGATACCATCGGCTATCGCACCGGGCTGTTCTTCCTGATGATCGCGATCTCGATCGCGGTCGGCGTGTTCTCGCTGAACTTCCGGCGCTCGCTGGCCGCGCGGATGGGGCAGTGGAATGCCTCGATCGTGGCGGGCCTGCTCTATATCGTGATCATTGCCGCCGTGCAGTTCGCGCTGCCCACCATCAACGAGGTGCCGGCCGCGTTCCCGGCCGTGGTGCTGTGGAAGTTCCGCGTCGCCGCTCTCGGCATGCAGGCGATTCTGTGGACCACCATCGGCCTGCTGTTCGGTGTGCTGGTCGAGCGCAGCGGCTTGATCGCCGCGCTGCGTCGCGACAACGCGCCGGTCGCGCTGTAAGAGGCCAGTTCAAATTCCCCGTGAGGGGGCTGTTTACTTTCGCGGCGAGCTGGTAACCTTGGGCACCGGAGCAACG
>JAYFRU010000113.1:0-8813 GCA_040946965.1 Burkholderia sp.
TCCCGGCCGCGCGCGGCGGGCTGGGCGCCAGCCTGGTCGAGCTGTTCGAGGTGGTCGCCACGCTGGCGGCCGCCGATTCGAGCCTCTCGCACGCGCTGCGCCTGCACTACGACGTGACCGAGGCGCTGCGCCTGTCGCCGCGCTCGGCCTCGAACGACCTGCAGATCGAGCGCGTGCTGTCGGGCGCGATCTTCGGCGGGGCGCTGACCGAGCGCCACACCTCGCGGCCCGGCGAAGTGAGCTCCAGCCTGGTGCGCGAGGGCGACCACTTCCTCGCCTCGGGCCGCAAGTATTATTCGACCGGCACGCTGTTCTCCGACTACGCGCGCATCAACGTGCAGGGCGAGGACGACGCGCGCGTGGCGATCGTGATCCCGGTGGCGCGCGAGGGTCTGCGCATCGACGACGACTGGGACGGCATGGGCCAGCGCATGACGGCCAGCGGCACCCTGGTGCTCGACCAGGTGCGGGTGGAACCCGACGAGGTGGTCGAGCGCGACAGCGGCTCGCTGGTGGGCCGCCACGGCGGCGCCTTGCGGCAGCTGCACCTGGTGGCGGTGGCGGCCGGCATCGTGCGCAACGTGGCGGCCGACGCGCGCCGCTACGTGAACGAATTCCGGCGCCCGGTGCTGCACAGCCCGGCGGCCTCGGCGCGCGAGGACCACTTCATCCAGCAGACGGTGGGCGATCTGACGGCGCACAGCCACGCGATCGACGCGCTGGTGCGCGAGAACGCGCGCGTGCTCGACCGTTCCGCCGACGCGATCGAGGCCGGCGCGCCCGAAGCCGATGCGCTGGTGCTGGAAGGCGCGCTGGCCACCGCGCGCACCCAGCTGGTGGTCAGCAAGCTGGCGCTGCACGCGGCCGAGCGGCTGTTCGAGGTGGGCGGCGCCTCGGCCACCTCGCGCCGCCACAACCTCGATCGCCACTGGCGCAACCTGCGCACGATCTTCAGCCACAACCCGCTGCTGCACAAGGCGCGCGTGGTGGGCGACTACGAGCTGAACGGCACCACCACCCACCTGACCGAAGGCCGCGTGTTCTGACGCACGTCGCGCCGCGTCGAGCCGAATCGGCGCGGCGGCCGCCCATCCCGGAGACCGAATCCATGACCCGATCCCGCAGCGGACATCTGGCGCTGGGCGCCTTCCTCTATCCGACCGGCCATCACATCGCGGCCTGGCGGCACCCCGATACGCAGGCCGACGCGGGCGTCGACTTCCGCCATTACGCGCGGCTCGCGCAGGCGGCCGAGGCGGCCAGGTTCGACCTGGTGTTCCTGGCCGACGGCGTGGGCACGCGCGGCGACGACGTGGAATTCCTGAGCCGCACCGCGCACAGCTACAACGCGCAGTTCGAGCCGATCACGCTGCTCTCGGCGCTGTCCGCCGTGACCGAGCGCATCGGCCTGGTCGGCACGGCCTCGACCAGCTTCAACGAGCCGTATCACATCGCCCGCAAGTTCGCCTCGCTGGACCATCTCAGCGGCGGCCGGGCGGGCTGGAACCTGGTCACCTCGTCGAATCGCCACGAGGCCGAGAACTTCAATCGCGACGAGCATTTCGCGCACGCCGAGCGCTACGATCGCGCCGGGGAATTCGCCGACGTGGTGCGCGCGCTGTGGGACAGCTGGGACGACGATGCCTTCGTGCGCGACAAGGCCGCCGGCCGTTTCTTCGAGCCGGCCGGGCGCCAGGTGCTCGAGCATCGCGGCCGCTTCTTCCAGGTGCGCGGGCCGCTGAACATCCCGCGCGCGCCGCAAGGACAGCCGGTGGTGGTGCAGGCCGGCTCGTCCGAGGCCGGCAAGCGGCTGGCCGCGCGTACCGCCGAGGTGATCTTCACCGCACAGCAGACGCTCGACGAGGCGGTGAGCTTCTACGCCGACGTGAAGGGCCGCATGGCCGAGTGGGGGCGCGAACCCGACGAGCTGAAGATCATGCCGGGCGTGTTCCCAGTGGTCGGCCGCGACGAGAGCGAGGCCCGCGAGAAATTCGAGGCCCTGCAGCAGTTGATCGACCCGGTGGTGGGGCTGGCCTTCGTGTCGGGCCTGACCGGCGGGTTCGACCTGTCGGCCTATCCGTTCGACGGGCCGATTCCCGAGCTGCCCGAGACCAACGCCAGCAAGAGCCGCCAGGCGCTCACGCTGGAGCTGGCGCGCCGCGAGAATTTGACGATCCGCCAGCTGGCCTTGCGCATCGCCGGCGCGCGCGGCCACTGGCAGGTGATCGGCACGCCGAAGCAGATCGCCGACGCGTTGGAGGAGCGCTTCGTCCACTACGGCGCGGACGGCTTCAACGTGATGGCGCCGACCCTGCCGGGCGGCCTTGACGACTTCATCGCGCTGGTGCTGCCGGAACTGCGCCAGCGCGGCCTGTTCCGCGACGATTACACGGGCACCACGCTGCGCGAGCATCTGGGCCTGAGGCGCCCCGGCGCGGCGCGTCGCGGCCCGCGCCGGCGAGGTGGCCTGCGCGGCCTGAGATGGCTTCGTGGCGGCTTCGGAGCGGGCTCGCGCGCCTCAGTCGCGCAGGCGCGCGATCGCCTTGATCTCGAACTGGAAGCCGTAGAGCCAGGTCACGCCGACCGCCGTCAGGCTCGGATGGGGCGCCTCGCCCCAGTATTTCGGCACGACTTGCCAGACCCGCTCGAAATTCGCCTCCGGGGTCGACCATGAACACGGTCACGTCGATCACGTCGTCGAAGCTGCAGCCGGCGGCGGCGAGGATCGCGTTCAGGTTCTCGAAGGCGCGCGCCACCTGCGCCTCCAGCTCGGGTTCGGGCGAGCCGTCCTCGCGGCTGCCGACCTGCCCGGAAACGAACAGCAGCCCGTTGGCGCGCACCGCCGGCGAATAGCGATTGCGTTCGTACAAGGCCTGCCGCCCGGGCGGGAACACTACCTCGCGCTGTCTTGCTGCCTGTGTCATCGATCGACTCCTGGTCTGAAGGGCCGTTCCCGGCCCGGATGGAAGATGCAGCGATTCTGGCCACGCGCCGCGCCTCGATAAACGGGCAAGTCCACCCATCACTTTTTGTAGAATCCAAACAATCCCGATTCCCTGGAGCCCCGATTCCCTATGGACCGTTTCGACGCGATGCAGGCCTTCGTGCGCGTGGTGGAGCGCGTGGTGGAAGCCGGCAGCTTCACCAAGGCGGCCGAGACCCTGCACATGAGCAAGACCACGGTCGCGCAACTGGTGCAGCAGCTCGAGGCTCGGCTGCGCGTGAAGCTGCTCAATCGCACCACGCGCCGGCTCAACGTGACGGCCGACGGCGCGGCCTTCTACGAGCGCGCACTGCGCCTGCTGGCCGACATGAACGATGCCGAGACCAGCCTGTCGGATGCCTCGGCGCTGCCGCGCGGGCGGCTGCGGGTGGACGTGCCGAGCCCGCTCGCGCGCCTGATCCTGGTGCCGGCGCTGCCGGCCTTCCACGCGCGCTACCCGGACATCCAGCTGGACATGGGCGTGAGCGACCGCCGCGTCGACCTGATCGGCGAGAACGTCGATTGCGTGGTGCGCGGCGGCGAGCTGAGCGACCAGTCCTTGATGGCGCGGCGGGTGGGCGACCTGCAGCTCGGCGTCTATGCGGCGCCGGCCTATCTGGAGCGCATGGGGCGGCCCGCGCATCCGCGCGAGCTGGAGAACACCGCGCATCGCATCGTCGGTTTCCGCTGGGCGCGCACCGGGCGCGTGTTTCCCTATGCGATGCAGCGCGAGGGCGAGCGCATCAGCGTGCAGGGCCGCTACGTGCTCGCCGTCGACGACGGCAATGCCTACCGCGCGGCGGGCCTGGCCGGCCTCGGCGTGCTGTGGTTGCCCGACTACATGGCGTAGGCGCCACGCGCCGGCGGCGAGCTGCTGCCCTTGTTCGAGGATTGGCGCCTGGAGCCGATGCCGCTCTACGTGGCGTTCCCGCCGAACCGGCATGTCAGCGCGAAGCTGCGCGTGTTCATCGACTGGATCGCGGAATTGATGGGCCAGTACGCGCCCGTGATGGCGCCGGCCCGGGCCGAGGCGGCGGCGGCGGTGCCTGGCCCGGGCGGGGGCCGCGAACCGGCGCCGCCTGAGCCCGGCGCGGCCTCAGTTCAGCGCGGTGGCCGTGGCCGCGCCCACCGGCGAACCCTCGATCGCGACCGAGGCGCGCCCGTCCGGACCCACCGGCACGTCGCCGACCAGGGTGGTGCGGTAGAGCTGGCGGTCGCAGTCGCGATCGAAGATGTCGGACGGCGCCAGGTGCGCGGTCGAGCGGTTGTCCCAGAACGCCAGGCTGCGCGGCTCCCACTTGAAACGCACCGTGAATTCCGGACGCGTCACATGTTCCCACAGCAAGCAGTTCGAGGATCGCCTGGCTCTCGGTGGGCGAGACGTCGACGATCGACTTCAGGAAGCTCGGGCTCACGTAGAGCGCGCGCTCGCCGGTCTCGGGATGGATCCGCACCAGCGGATGCTCGGTCACCAGGCTGCGGCGCTCGACGGCCTCGGCATAGTCGCGCGTGGCGCCGGCGCTGGGCGGCGGCGTGAAGCGGTGGATGCCGCGCAGCCCGTCCACCAGCCGCTGGATCGACGGCGAGAGCGTCTCGTAGGCGCGTACCAGGTTGGTCCATTGCGTATCGCCGCCATAAGGCGGGATCGTCACGCCGCGCAAGATCGAGGCCCAGGGTGGGTTGACCGCAGCCGTCACGTCGGTGTGCCAGCCGGTCCAGGCGCGCCGCACCGGTGCGCCTTCGTAGCGCGTGGCCTTGCGGAACTTGGAGACCGAGTAGATTTCCGGATGACCTTCCACGTAGCCGAACACGGGATGGCCGACGGTCGGCTCGCCGAACCGCGCCGAGAAGGCCACGTGCTGCTGGTGGTTGAGGAACTGCTCGCGGAAGAAGATCACGCGCCACTTCAGCAGCGCCTCGCGAATGCTCGCGATCTCGGCCGCCGATAGCGGGCTGGTGAGGTCCACGCTGCGGATTTCCGCGCCGATGTGCGCGGACAGCGGAATCACGGCGAGCGATGAGGATACGGCCTGGTTCATGCGATGTCTCCTGTCGGTGCGAGGCACCGGGCCGGCCTCGGATGGGGCGGCGAGCGCGGCGTCGCCGATGTCGGTGCGAGGCGCGGTGTGTCCCGGCAGCGGGGGGCTGCCGACGGCGAGCGAGCGGCAAGCCGGCACCGGCCCGCGAGATCGTGCCGGGCGGCCACGGCCTCGCAGGCGCTCGACCGGGCCTTGCCGTCGCGTCATTGCAGGGTGGCGCCGGGCCCTTTCAGCACCACGCTGTGACGCCCATCCACGCTCACCGGCACGTCGCCGTGCACGGTGGCGCGGCGTACCACGCGGCACGCGTCGCCGTAGTCGTTGATCGCGTAGTGCTGGGTGGCGCGGTTGTCCCAGATCGCCACGTCGCCCTCGCGCCAGTTCCAGCGCACGGTGTTCTCCAGGCGCGTCACGTGCTCGTGCAGCACCTGCAGCAGATACGCCGATTCGCCGGTCGACAGGCCCTTGATGCGTTGTACGAAATGCCCGAGCACCAGGGTGCGCTCGCCCGTGACTGGATGCACGCGCACCACCGGGTGCTCGGTCTCGTAGACGGTCGAGGTGAACGCCTCGCGATAGCGCTCTTGAGCTGGTCGGCATCGGCGTTCACGTGCGAGGTCGCGTAGTCGTAGGCATTGGTATGGATCGCCCACAGTGTGTCGGCCAGTGCCCGCAGCGGCGGCGGCAGGTACTTGTAGGCGGTGGCCGTGTTGGCCCAGACGGTATCGCCGCCGGCCGGCGGGATCACCACCGCGCGCAGGATCGACACCTTCGGGTAGGCATCGACGAAGGTCACGTCGGTATGCCTGGAATTGGCGCGCGCGCCGTGCTGCGAATCGAGTTCGAGCAGGGCGGCGGTGCCGTTCACCGAGGGCACGGTCGGGTGCGCGACGGTCTCGCCGAAGCGGCGCGCGAAGGCTTCCTGGGCCGCGTCGTCGAGATGGTGCTGGCCGCGCAGGAACAGCACCTTGTGCGTGTGCAGCGCATCGAGCATGGCTGCGAAACGCGGTTCGTCGATGTCCGCCGACAGTTCGAGATCCGAAACTTCGGCGCCGATGCGGCCGGCCACGCGGCGTATCGACGGCGCGGGCGGACGAGGGCGCGGCACGCGGGAACGAGTGGGCAATCTGCACGTCGGACATCGGTATCTCTCCTTCGGTGGGTGGGGATCGGTTCGGCTATTCAAGCAGCCGCAAGCACAAAACTGAACTGACGAATCCTCGTATCGATAGCTCGGGAAGCGAGGCAATCGATATCGCCGGGCCGGCGAAGCGCGCCTACCAGGCGAGCCGCCAGCCGTGGCTCGGTGAAGGTGCCTCGCGCCGCAGCGGGGTCGTGCGCGCGGCCGCCTCGTCGTCGCCTAGCTCGGCCAGGATGCCGTCGCGCAGCCCGGCGAAGGCGCTGCCGTGCCGCTCGCGCGGCCGCGCGACCTCGGTGATGCGCGCGATGCGGCCCGGGCGCGGCGCCATGGTGATCACGCGGTCGCCCAGCCAGACCGCCTCGTCCACATCGTGCGTGACCAGGATCATGGTGATGCGCTCCTGTTCCCAGATCCGCTGCAGCTCGTGCTGCATGCGCGTGCGCGTCTGCGCGTCGAGCAACAGCAGGCGCGGGCGGTTCACCAGCACGCGTGCGATCGCCACGCGCTGCGCCATGCCGCCCGAGAGCTGGCTCGGATAGGCCGCCTCGAAGCCCCCCAGGCCGACCAGGGCGATATGCTCGGCCACCGCCGCGCGCCGCGCGCGGGCATCGAGCGGCGAGTTGCGCAGCGCCGCCTCGACGTTCTGCGCGACCGTCAGCCAGGGGAACAGCCGGTGATCCTGGAACACGATGCCGCGTTGCAGCGAGGTGTCGCGCACGCGTTCGCCGCCGGCGTGGATCTCGCCGTCGTAGTCGACGTCGAGCCCGGCCATCAGACGCAGCAGCGTGGATTTCCCGCAGCCGCTGGCGCCGACGATGCTGACGCACTCGCCGCCGCGTACCTGCAGCGAGATGTCGTCGAGCACGTCGAGGGCCGGCTGGCGGCCGCCTCGTTGCGCATAGCGTTTGCGCACATGCAGCAGCTCGAGCGAATCGGATGGGGTGGCGAGCGTCATGGCGTGTCCGTCGAGGGCGTCGAAATGGGAGGGTGGCGGCGGCGCGGCCACGCGCGAGCAGGCGCCGTTCCAGCGCCCGCGCCCCGGCGTTGAGCGCCCAGCCGGTGATGCCAACCACGATGAGGCCGAACAGCACCAGGTCCATGCGGAACTGTTCGCTGCCGTCGATCAGGGTGTTGCCGATGCCGCTGCCGGCCACCAGCAGGTATTCGGCGCCGAGCGTCGCGAGCCAGGAATAGATCAGGCCGAGATAGAGGCCGGTCCAGATCGAGGGCAGCGCCGAGGGCAGCAGCACATGGCGGATCAACTGCCAGCGCGTGTAGCGCAGCGTGCGCGCCACCTCGACGTAGGCGCGCGGCACCGCGTGGATGCCGTCGCAGGTATGGGGCGTGACCGGCAGCAGCGCGGCCAGCGACAGGAACACCACCTTGGCCGTGTCGCCGAGCCCGAACCAGACCGAGATCAGCGGGATCCAGGCGAACAGCGAGATCTGCTTGAAGGTGTCGAAGCTCGGGCCGATCAGGCGCGCCGCGATGCGCGACAGGCCCAGCGCGGTGCCCAGCAGCAGGCCGAGCGCGGTGCCGATCGCGAAGCCGGCGAACTCGCGCGCCAGCGACGCCGACAGCGCACGCGCGAGCGCGCCGCTGCTCAGTTGCTGCCAGGCCGTGTGCAGTACCGCCCCGGGGCCGACCAGCAGGCCGGCATGGTCGCCTCGCGCGGCCGCCACGGCCCACCAGGCGAGCAGGGCCAGTGCCGGCAATACCAGGCCGCGCAGGTCGGGCCGGCGGCGCGCGGCCGGCGTGGCGGAGGAGGAAGCGGGTGAGGACACGAGGCCGGGCTCCGGTGGGGAAAGGGCTGGGCTCAGCCGCGAAATGCCGAGGCACGGCCGCGTCGCAGGCGGGCTTCGAGCGCGTCGAGCAGGCGGTTGATCGCGTAGCCGATCGCGCCGACGATCACCACCGCCGCCATCACCAGGTCGAGCTGGAACAACTGGCGGCCATACACGATCAGGTAGCCGAGCCCTTCCGAGGACGCCACCAGCTCGACCACCACCAGCGCCAGCCAGGCCTTGGTGAAGGCGAGCCGCACGCCGGTGGCCAGGGTCGGCACGGCGGCCGGCAGCACCACGTGGACGATCCGCTGCAAGCGGCTGTAGCCGAACACGCGCGCGGCCTCGTCGAGCGCGACGGGCGCCTCGCGAAAGCCCTGCAGCGTGCTCATCGCCACCGGCACCAGCGCCGCGTGCGCGATCAGGATGATCTTGAGCGGCTCGCCCACGCCCACCAGCAGGAGCAGGAAGGGCAGCCAGCCGAGCACGGGAATCTGCACGATCGCATTGAAGCTGGGCAGCACATAGGCTTCGGCGCTGCGCGAGATGCCGAGCCAGGCGCCGATCGCGAAGCCCACCAGCGAGCCGGCCGCGAAACCGAGCAGCACGCGCTGCAGGCTGATCCAGCTATTGGCGAGCAGGTCGCCGCTGCGCGCGAGTTCTTCCAGCGTCTGCCAGACCATCGCGGGCGGCGGCAGGATCTGCGGCGCGATCCAGCCGCGCTCGCAGCCGACGCTCCACAGCGCGAACAGCAGCGCCGGCAGCAGCCATGGCGCGAGATGCCAGGCGAGGGCGGCCAGGCGGGGGCGCGGCGGCGGCGCCGGCCCGCTGCGGCCTCAGTGGGGGCCCCACACGACCGGGATTGG
>JAYFRU010000114.1:0-8781 GCA_040946965.1 Burkholderia sp.
CAGGCGCGAATGGAAACAAGAGAGTGGCTACCACCGGCGCTCGCTGGCAGAGCCCCTGATGTACCGGCTCAAGATACTCACAGGCGCATGCCTGTGGGCGCGCGAGATCGGCTCCCAGGCGACCGAGGTTTCGATTCGTGCAGGCGTGCTCAACCGCATGGCGGCGCTTGCCCGCCCGCAGTCCGTCCCTATCGCCTGCGGTGTCGACAACATGGAGGTCACTCCGTCCTTATCCTCGATTTATGCAACAACGCCACTCGGGCCTGCGGCCAGTGCCGCGCCGAGTGCGAATATCCTGATCATTTCATCATGTGCGAATTGCCATAAGACATAAGCTTATTCGTTGCATGTGCAATCTGATGGACTCGCAAATTGTTAATAAAAGTGAGGAAATAATATCGGGCCGCCGCTATAATTCGTTCGGACTGCTTGACTTCAATAACCGCCCTTGACATCGCCGCGACGTCAGTCGTTATGTTCCGATTCGTCCCATGATTGATCTTTTCAGACGAAGCTTCATCGAGCTCAGCGTCGGCTTGCCGCGCATGGAGCGCGCGCAGGCGCCCGGCGAGCCGCCCTTGCTGGTGGCGGGCTGGGGCAGCGCGACGCCGGCCGCAGTGGCCGCGTTGCAGCGCGAGTTCGCCCTGCGCGACCTGCTCGACAAAGCCAGGAGCGCGGTGCCTCAGGCGCTGATGCCCTATGGCGACGGCGTATTGCTGGTGCTGGCCGATCGCGGCGGCGAACCCCCGCCGCGCTGCGGCATGGGCGGCGAGGGGCTGCTCGCTTTCTTCACGCTGGCGCGTGGCATGGTGGCGGCGGTCGGCGAGATGCACGGCGCCGGGCTGATCCATCGCGCGCTCGGCCCCAAGAGTTTCCTCGCCGATCAGGAGGGGCGCGTCTACCTGACGGGCTTCGGTTTCGCGGTGCGCTGCGGCGCGCATCAGGGCAAGCCCGACCCCCGTGCCCATCCGCTCGGCGTCGGCCGCTGGGCCGACGCCGAACTCGAATGGGACGACGAGAGCTTCGTCTACATGGCCCCCGAACTCGGTGCGCGGATGAACGTGCGCGTCGACGCGCGCGCCGATCTCTATTCGCTCGGCTGCGTGCTCTATGAATTGCTGAGCGGCGTGCCGCCGTTCGAGGCCGGTGACCCGGCCACGCGCATCCACGCCCACGCCACGCGCCGACCCCGGCCGCTGCCCGAGGTGGCGCCCGGCGTTCCGCAGCAACTCTCGCGCATCGTCCTGAAGCTGATGGAGAAGGCACCCGAGCAGCGCTACGCGAACGCGGCGGGCCTGCTCGACAATCTGTGCCGCTGAGAGGAACTCTATCGGCGCGACGGCCGCATCGATCCGTTCGCGCTCGATACGCGCGCGGCCATGCGCTCGCTGCGCCACAGCGAGGTGGTGGTCGGCCGCGAGCGCGAGATCCACGCGCTGCTGTCCCTGCATCGCACCGTGGCCGAGAGCGGCCGCGCGCGCGTGGCCTGGGTCTCGGGCCAGTCCCGCATCGGTAAGTCCACTCTATTGCAGGAGGCGGTCGCGCGGATCCAGCGCGAGGGCGCGCCGCTGCTGGCGCGCGGCAAGAGCGAGGAGGGGCGGCGCGGCACGCCCTACGCGATCCTGATCCAGGCGCTGGAGCCGCTGCTGCAGTACGTGCTGGCCTGTCCCGACGAGACCTTCGCCAGCTGGCGCCAGCGCGTGCGTGAGGCGACCCCCCGGTCGGCCGCACGCTGTGTCCGACTTCCTGCCCACGCTGGCCACCGTGCTCGGCCCGCAGCCGGAGCCGGTCGTGCCGCCCGATGCGCAACCGGCGCTCGAACGCGAGCGCGTGCTGCAGGGCATGGCGCGGCTGCTGGCCTGCTTCGCCGCGCTGGACCGGCCGCTGGTGCTGCTGCTCGACGATCTGCAGTGGACCGACGTCGGCACCTTGCAAGTGCTCGAACGCGTGCTGCTCCAGCATGCCGATACTGCGATCACAGTCATCGGCGCATTCCGCGGCCACCAGATCGACGATGCGCATCCGCTGCAGGCCCTGTTGCAGTCGCCACGCATTCCGCCGCTGCCGATCGCGCTCGGGCCGCTCGACGCGGTGGCGCTGCACGACCTGGTGGCCAGCGCGCTGAGCGGCGATGCCGCCGCGCTCGAACCGCTGGTGGCCGAGATCGACCGCAAGTCCGGGCGCAATCCCTGCTTCGCGCGCCATCTGCTGCGCGTGCTGGCCGACGATGGCCTGCTCGACTACGATCACGACGCCGCCACCTGGCGCTGGAATCTCGATCAGATCGCCCGCCATCACGGCATCGACGACATGTTCGAACTGCTGGTGCACAAGCTCGAGCAATTGCCGCCGGCCGCGCAGGCGCTGTCGCGGCTGCTGGCCTGCCTGGGCGATCGCGCCTCGATCGAGCGGCTGTCGATCGCTGCGGGCACCACGCCGTTCGAGGTGGTGCGCGACCTGCAGCCGGCCCTGGAGGCGGGCACCATCCTCAGCGACGGCGACGATTACGTGTTCGGCCACGACAGCATGCGCGAGTCGGCCTATGCCTCGATTCCCGAGGGCGAGCGCGCCGCGCTGCACCTGCGCCTGGAGCGTCGGCTGCTCGACCACCCGGGCGCGCAGGCCGACGTGTTCGCGATGGCCGCCCAGGTCAACCTGGCGCGCGCGGCGGTCGACGAGCGGCGCGAGCGGGCTGCCTTCGCCGCGCTCAATCTCGACGCGGGGCGCCGCGCCAAGGCCGCCATCGCGCATCATTCGGCCCTGGTGTATTTCCGCGCCGTGCTCGATTTCATCGGCGAGGACGACGGCGAGCAGATGGGCCTGGACGCGCAAGTGCTGTGCGGCGAAGCCGAGTTCATGACCGGCGCGCTGGAGCTTGCCGAGGCGCGCCTCGCCGCGCTCGAGGCGGTGGCCGGCGGCGGCATCTTCGGCGCCGACCTGGCGCGCCTGCGCGCGGCGCTCTACACCACGCTCGGTCGCTACGACCTGGCGATGGGCACCGGCCTGGCCTTCCTGCGCCGCGCCGGCATCGAGATCCCGCTGCAGCCCGACGAGGCCGAGGTCGATCGCGAATACACGCGGTTGCGCGGCTGGCTCGACGAACACGGCATGGCAGGCCTGCGCGCGCTGCCGGTGGCCGCCGATCCGCTGCGCCGTGCCTTGATGGGCATCCTCGCCGACCTGATCCCGCCGGCGATGTATACCGACCAGAACCTGGTCGACCTGATGGTGATGCGCACCGCCACGCTGTCGATCGCCTATGGCCAGTCGGACGCCTCGGCCAACGCCTATACCTGCATGAACCTGGTGTTCGGCGCGAGCTACGGCGACTATTCCTACACGCTCGACTTCGGCCGGCTGGCGCTGTACCTGGTCGACGAGCTGGGACTGAAGCGCTACCAGGCGCGCGTCTACATGGTGTTCGGCTGCTTCGTGGTGCCCTGGACGTTGCCGGCGCGCTCGGCGCGTGACTACGCGCGGCGCGCCTACACGGTTGCGCTCGAATCGGGCGACCACACCTTCGCGAACTACTGCAGCCCGAACGAAGCGACCGGCATGATCTTCGGCGGCGAGTACCTCGACGACATCCGCGAGACGGTGCAGCGCGGCTTGGTGCTGGCGCGCGATTCGAACTTCCTGCTGGTGATCAACCAGTTGCTCGCGCAATCGAACCTGCTGGCGCGATTGCAGGACGATCCCGCCGAGCGGCGCGAGCCGCCGCCGGTGCCGGTGGAGGGCGCGCCGGTGACCCTGGTCGACGTCGCCTACTGGGTCTATCGCCTGCAGCGCGGCGTGATGTTCGGCAATCTCGGCGATGCGCTGGAGGCGCGGCGCCGCGCCGAGGCCTGCGTGTGGTTCGGCCGCTCGTTCGCCGAGAGCGGCGACCTGGCCTATTACGGCGCGCTGGCGCTGATCGCGCTACGCGAGCGCGGCGCCGACCAGGAAGCGGCCCTGCAACAGCATATCGACCAGCTCGCGCGCTGGGCCAACGCCTGCCCGGCCAACTTCGTGGCGCGCCGCGACCTGGTGCACGCCGAATGGCTGCGCGTGCGCGATCGCGCCGCCGAAGCCGGCGCCGCCTATGCCGCTGCGGCGGCCCATGCGCGGCGTCACGGCTTCACCCAGGTCGAGGCGCTGGCCGCGAAACTGGCCGGGCGCTTCTACGGCGCGCGCGGCGAGGACGTGCCGGCGGCCGCCTACCTGCGTCATGCGCGCGGCGCCTGGCAGCGCTGGGGCGCGATGGCCAAGGTCCGGCAGCTGCAGGCCGACCATCCGGCGGTGTTCGAATCCGATGCGCGCGCCTCGGCCACCAGCCGGCTGTTCGAGCTCGACGTGCAGGCCGTGCTGCGGATCTCCAACGCGCTGGCCAGCGATATCGTGCCGGCGCGACTGGTGGAGACGATGCTGCGCACCGCGCTGGAGAATTCCGGCGCCGGTTACTGCGTGCTCGCGCTGCTGCGTGCCGAGGGCTGGCACGTGCCGGCCCAGGCCTATGTGCTCGACGGCGAGATCACGGTCACGCAGCAGCGCGCCGGTTTCGGCCCCGAGGTGCTGCCGGTGTCGCTGGTGCAGGCGGTGGCGCGCAAGCAGGACGGCTGCTGATCGACGACATGCGCGACGCGCCCGCCTTCGAGGAGGACGAGTACGTGCGCCGCTACCGGCCGCGCTCGGTGCTGTGCGTGCCGCTGATGCGGCATGTCACCCTGGTGGGCGTGCTCTACCTGGAGAACAAGCTCGCCGCCAAGGTGTTTACGGCCGCGAAGGCGGCGGTGCTGGAGGTGATCGCGAGCCAGGTCGCGTTCGCGCTCGAGAACGCGCGGCTCTACGAGGAACTGGTCGATCAGTATGGCCAGCGCGCGCGGGCCGAGGAACAGCTGCGCAATGCGCTGGCCGAGCTCGAACGCGTCAGCCGCCTGAAGGCGATGGGCGAGCTGGTGGCCTCGATCGTGCACGAGGTCGGGCAGCCGATCGCGGCGGTCGATACCTCGGCGAGCGCCGCGCTGCGCTGGCTGAACCGCGAGCCGCCCGATATCGACGAGACGCGCGAGATGCTGCGCTACATCAGCCTCAGCGCGACCCGCGCCGACCATCATCCAGGCGCTGCGCGCCAAGGCCCGCAAGGCCGAGCCGCAGTTCACGGCGCTCGACCTGGGCGAGGCGCTGCGCGAGGCGGCCGCGCTGGTGGCGGGGCAGCTCGACGCGCTGGAGGTGGTGCTCGTGCTGCGCGGGCTGGAGGCCAGGGCGCAGGTGCACGGCGACCGGATCCAGCTCCAGCAGGTGGTGATCAACCTGCTGACCAACGGCGCCGAGGCGATGACCGGGCTCGACACGCGCGAGCGTCGGCTGGTGCTGTCCTGCGACCAGGAGCCGGGCGGCTGGGCGTGCGTGAGCGTCGACGATCACGGCTGCGGCATCGATCCCGGCATCGCCGACCGCCTGCTCGAACCGCTGTTCACCACCAAGGACAACGGCATGGGCATGGGCCTGGCGATCTCGCATTCGATCGTCGAGGCGCATGGCGGTTCGCTGATGCTGACGCGGCGCGCCGAGGCCGGCACCCGCGCCAGCTTCGCGCTGCCGCTGCTCGCGCCATGAGCCGCCGGCCGCGCCGGGCCATCCGCCACATCGGCTGCGGCGCTCCGATGCGCCGCCCGGCATCGTGCCGCCGCAGCGTCGCCCCCGAACCCAGGCCGCCCGCGCGGCGGCCGCCTTCACGGGCCATGCCCTGACCACGATGTCCTATTCCCGTCCCCCCGAAAGCGATCCTGCCTTGCGCCGCGATGCCCGGATCGTCTATGTCGTCGACGACGAACTGGTGCGCGGCTCGCTGGCCGGCCTGCTGCGCTCGATCGACCTGGAGGTGCGCGCCTACGGCTCGATCGAGGAATTCGTCGCCGCGCCACGGCGGCCCTGCCTGCCTGGTGCTTGACGTGCGCCTCAAAGGGCAGAGCGGCCTGGCTTTCCAGCGCACCCTGATGGAGGACGGCGGCCCGCACATGCCGATCATCTTCACGACTGCTTATGGCGATATCCCCATGACGGTCAAGGCGATGAAGGCCGGCGCGATGGATTTCCTCGCCAAGCCGTTCCGCGACCAGGATATGATCGACGCGGTGATCAGCGCGCTGGAGCGCGACGCGGCGCGCCTGGCCATCGACCGCCAGCTCGGCGAGACGCGCGCCTGCTGGGAATCGCTGACGCCGCGCGAGCGCGAGGTGCTGCAGCACGTGGCCGACGGGCTGATGCACAAGCAGATCGCCGCCAGCATAGGGATCGCCGAGATCACCGTGAAGATCCATCGCGGCCAGGCCATGCGCAAGATGAATTCGCGCTCGGTGGCCGAGCTGGTGCGCAAGATGGAAGCGCTCGGCATCGAGCGGCTGGCGCTCCGCGCCATCGCGAAAAACCGCGCCCGGCGCGGCTTCCAGTTCGGCGAGCGGGCGCGCGACGGCGCCACCCTATACTTCGATATGATGGTTGGCGCCCCCTGGCCCGCAGTACTCTAGTCCCCGGACGACGGTCGGATGGGCCGCCTCGTTCACGAGGTCATGAGCGAGATTTCTTGTGTCCGTAGACGCCAACCAGCTCGTATCCATCGTCGACGACGATCCGTTCGTGCGTGCCGCCACCAGCAGCCTGGTGCGTTCGTTCGGCTGGAATGCGCGCGTGTTCGCGACTGCGGACGAATTCCTCGAATCGGATGCGCTCGCGGCCACCGGCTGCCTGGTCTGCGACGTGCAGATGCCCGGCACCGACGGCCTCGAGCTGCTGGCGCTGCTCGAGGCGCGCGGCATCCTGATCCCCACCGTCTTCATCACCGCGTTCGCGTCGGGCCGCACGCCCGAGCGCGCCAACGCGAGCCGCGCGCTGTGCGTGATCGACAAGCCGATCGACGCCTCGGAGTTGGAGTCGTGGATCGGTCGCGCGCTCGGCCTGTGGCCCAGCCCGCCCGCGACCTGAACCTCGGCATCGCCCGATAAACCTTGGTAGGGGGTGGACGCCCTCTCGTCTGATAGCGCGACTCCCGGCGGCCATGATGTCATGTGCACCGTGCCTTCGATCCGATCGAGACGGGAGAACCGGAATGAACAGGACCCTGACCTTGCTGCGTAGCAACGCCCTCGAGTTGTCCGCGCGTCCCCTCGCGCTTGCCGCCACGCCGCTGCTGCGGCTACGCCGGCTGTCCCGCAGCGTCGCCTATCGCGGCCATCGCCACGCGGCGCTGGTGCGGATCGGCTTCATGTGCGCCACGCTGGCCGTCAATGGCGCGATGGCGCTGAGCATGCCGCAGCCCTATGCGCACCTGCTGATGATGACCCTGATGATCGTGCCCGGCACCGGCTTCGCGCTGCTGGCCGCCCACGCGCTGGCACGCCTGCGCGGTCAGCGCCGGCGCATCGCGCGGTTCGCTGCGGCGCTGGAGCGGCAGTGCCGCGAGAGCACGCGCGCGGCCTTGCCGCCCGACGGCAACGCCGCGCTCGACCGCCTGGTCGAGGCGATCAATGGCACCGGCCGGCAGGCGGCCGAGCGCGAGGCCGAGTTGCTGGTGGTGCAGGCCGCCTATGCGCACGACCTGCGCACGCCGCTCACGCGCATCGGCCTGCGCAGCGAGATGCTCGATGACACGGCAATGCGCGATGCGATGGCCGGCGATCTCTCCGAGATGAACGAACTGGTGGAGGCGAGCCTGGCCTGCGCGCGGACCCAATCGGGCGGGCTCGAATCGCCGCGTCGGGTCGATGCGGATCGCATGTTCGATACGCTGGTGGTCAATTATCACGACGCGGGGCGCGTGGTCGAACTGGACGGCCGGGTCGGCCGGCCGATCGTCACCTGCCCGCATGCGCTGCGCCGCGTGCTGATGAACCTGATCGACAATGCCTTGCGCTACGGCACCGACGTGCGCCTGCGCGTGCGCGTGGAGGCCCAGCACCTGGTGCTCGCGGTGCTCGATTCGGGGCCCGGCATCGCGCCCGTCGCAACTGGCGGCGGTGTTCGAACCTTGGTATCGCGCGCCGGAATCAGCCGCGCGGGTGAAGGGGTCGGGCGTGGGGCTGGCGATCGCGCGCCGGCTGGTGAAGGCGATGCGCGGCGATCTGCAGTTGCGCAATCGTCACGGCGGCGGGCTCGAGGCCACGCTACGGCTGCCGCTCGTGATCGCCTGAGCGTCGCGCGGCGATGCGGGGCTTGCCGGTTTCGTCGAAACGGTCCGGCGGCGCGGCGCGGACCGCTCGCGCCGGCCTGACTGCTGGTTTTCCTGCCGACTGGCGGCGCCGCAGCGTTCCGGGCTGGCCGCCGTGTTCCTCGGTGACGGAAGGCATGGCGTTTCTCGTGTTGCCTGGCGAAGCCGTGCCCCTGGACGAAGATCCGAGCCCGTCAGTGATGCACATACAGCGAGGCCGTGTTGCCCGGCGCGAGACGCATGCCCGATTCCGCAGCAGCGTGGCCGTCGGCGCCATACGAGGTCTTCGCGACGTCGGCCTGGTCCATCATCCATTGCGCCGCTTCGGCGTGGACCGTCTGCGCGCTCTGCCCGCGCTGCGATGCCGGCGCGCCGGCGAGCGGGGCGTAGTGCGGAGCGGGGCCGTAGCCGCTGGCGAAGGCGGTCGGGACGGCGGCGACGATCGCCGCAATCAGATAGGGCTTGAACATGATGCTTTACCTCGAGTCGATGAGTGGTGATGGACGATCGCTGGTGATCCGAGGTGAGATATTTCCAAGGGTGTAGGTGAGATATTTGCCTGGACTACCCCGGACAAGACGTGACTTGCCTGGACGACT
>JAYFRU010000115.1:0-8747 GCA_040946965.1 Burkholderia sp.
CGCAATCCGTTCGCATCGCCTGCAATCATCACCACGTGGGCTACTCCGTCCTCATGCTCGATTTATGCAACAACGCCGGACGGCAATCTGACGCATTATAGGCGTGAAGAACCGCATCCACAAGCAAGCGCCTATTGCCCGGAAACCCAAGCTGGGCAAGCGTTCCAGCCATTTTATAAGGCTTTTCGGAGTCGTTTTCCAGTGCTAATTTCAAGCATAACGAAACCCCTCTTTACCGCGTCAAGGATTCTTGGGACGAGCTCGTCCGATATCCTCGATCCGCACGATGCCATGGCCATCGGCGGTGGTGCGCGGCACGGCCTTCCAGGCGTGCCCGTAGATCACTTCGAACGTCAGCGCGATCGTGCCGTCCTCGCGGCGACGGGCCTCGAGCGCGTCCTTCAGGGCACGCAGCGTGCGCGCCGGCAGCCTCTCGCCGCCTTCGCGCGGGAACGGATAGGCGCCCCAGCGGCGCACGTCGGCCAGCAGTGATTCGGGCGACTTGTAGGTGATGGTCAGCACTTCCTGGTCCATCACCGGGATTTCGAAGCCGCTCTCGACCAGCATGTCGCCGAGATCGTGCATGTCCACGTAGTCGATCACATGCGCGCGCGGCGCGCAATCGGTAACAACCTCGGCTTCGGCATAAGCGGCACGCAATTCGCGCAGCGTATCGGAACCGAGCGTGCTGAACATCAGCAGCCCACCCACGCGCAGCACGCGCTGCCATTCGGGAAACACCAGGTCCGGACGCGCGTGCCAGTGCAGCGCGAGATTCGACCAGAGGAAGTCGAAGGCCGCGCCGGCGAACGGCAGGGCCGCGAAGTCGGCTTGCGCCAGGCGCGGGCTGCGCTGGCCTAGCGCCTTCGACAGCGTGGCCGGCAGGAAACGCCGCCAGCTGGTGTCGGCCGCCTCCTGCGTGGCGGCACGCGCGAGCATCGCCGCCGACAGGTCGATGCCGTAGAGCGGCGCTTCGGGAAAACGCGCGCGCAGCAGCGGGAGATCGTCACCGATGCCACAGCCGGCATCGAGCATGCCCGATGGTGTCACCTTGATGTAGTCGAGGCGCTCGCCCATGCGCTGCGCGATCTCGCGCGGCAGGAACGAGACTGTGTCGAACGAGGCGGCACGGCGGTCGAAGATCCGCCGCAGGTGCCGGGGATCATTGGCCGGACGGCCGGAAGGGGCGGAAACGGAGGACATGTCGGGCAAACTGGCGAAGTGCCCGAAGTATACTCGCTCGCCTCGCGGGCTTCAGCGCGGGCGGCCCTGGCGGAGACGCTCCATGCGAAGGCCTGGAATATTGCTGCGCAGCACGCCGCACGGCCGTTTCGCGACAACGCGTCGAGCCTGCGAACGGCTCCTCGTCGCTGCGCTGCCAAATCTCTGCCTGTTATGCGGCAATTCGTCACGCAACTTGATCTGCGAGGCCTGCGACGCCGCGTATTGGAACGAATCGCGGCTGCGCTGCGTGCAATGCGCGCTGCCGCTCGCGACGGATCGCGCCGGCACGGCAGCACGCCGCAGCTATCGCTGCGAACGCTGTCGCGCGGCACCGCCGCCGTTCGACGCGACGCTCGCGCTGGGTGACTACCGACCGCCGCTCGACACGCTGGCGCTGGACCTGGAGTTCGGTGCGCGGCTCGCGATCGGCAGGCTGTTCGACGAGCGGCTCGCGCGCGCCGCAGCCGAGCTGCCGGCCGACGCGGCTCGCCTCGACCTGGTGGTGCCGGTGCCGCTCGCGCGGCGGCGCCTGGTCGAGCGAGGCTACAACCAGGCCTGGGCGATCGCGCGACCGTTCGCGCGCTCTCTCGCGGTACCTGCCGACACGCGGCGACTGCTGCGCAGCGCGGATACCGCGCCGCAGTCGCAGCTCGACCTGGCCGCGCGGCACGCCAACGTCGAGCGGGCCTTCGTCGTGAGGGGCACGGTACGTGGGCTGCACCTGGGCCTGGTCGACGACGTGATGACCTCGGGCGCCACGCTTGCCGCACTGGCCACCTTGCTCAAGCAGGCCGGTGCACGGCGCATGACGAATTTCGTCGCGTTGCGCACGCCGTGCGATTAGGCTGGACAACCAAGGCTGAACGACGAGGCCGGCGGCGTCCCGGGCGACATGGTTGCCGACGCATCGGCTGCGCCCGGCGCGAAGCCGCTGCATCATGCAGGGACGATGTATGGAAACACCGGCAAGGCAGCGCCGGCATGGCTGCATGCAGTCAGGGAAATATTTCAAGCAACTGGAAACGAACATGTTCAACGTCGTACTCGTCGAGCCCGAAATCCCGCCGAACACCGGCAACGTGATCCGTCTGTGCGCCAATACCGGGGGGCGGCTGCACCTGATCGAACCGCTCGGCTTCCCGCTCGACGACGCGAAGCTGCGCCGCGCCGGGCTCGACTATCACGAATACGCGCAGATGCAGGTGCATCGCGACTGGGATGCCTTCCTCGCCCAGGAGCAGCCCGACCCGGCGCGCCTGTTCGCCTTCACCACGCGCGGCTCGGGACGCTTCCACGATCACGCCTTCACGCCCGGCGACTGGTTCGTGTTCGGTGCCGAGACGCGCAGCCTCAGCGCGGCCATGCTGGCGCGCTTCCCGAACGAACAGCGCGTGCGCTTGCCGATGCGGCCCGGCAATCGCAGCCTCAATCTGTCGAATACGGTGGCGGTGGTGGTGTTCGAGGCCTGGCGCCAGGCCGGCTTCGAAGGCGGCGCGTGATGCACCGCCGCATTGATGGCAAGCAATCCCAAACGATCGCCCGGCCTCAGAGCTGGGCGAGTTCGGTCTTGTAGTGCCCGAGCATGGCCTCGTCGAAACAGGCGAACACGATGCGCGTGAAACCGGCGCCCGGCAGCATCGACACCACAGTGCTCACGGCGCTCTGGACGGCGATCTCCGGGGGAAACCGGTAGACGCCGCAGCTGATCGCGGGGAACACGAGCGAGGCGCAGCCCGCTGCGGCCGCCACCTCGAGCGAGCGCCGGTAGCACGAGGCGAGCTGCTCGGCCTCGCCGGACATGCCGCCGTGCCAGACCGGCCCAACCGTGTGGATCACGTGACGCGCGGGCAACCGGTAGGCGCCGCTGAGCTTGGCATCGCCGGTCGCGCAGCCGCCCAGGGTCCGGCATTCGGCCAGCAGTTCGGGGCCTGCGGCACGATGGATCGCGCTATCCACACCCCCCCCCCCGCCGAGCAGGGACTCGTTCGCCGCATTGACGATCGCATCGAGCGCGAGCGTGGTGATGTCGACCACCCGCGCGTCGACACGGGTCGCACCGATCATGAGCATGCTGGCCTCCGCCGGGCAGGCGCCGGGTAGTCGGGATAAGCGCAAGCGTAGACGCGATGCGCCCGAGGCGCCAGCCAGGGAGAGCCCCGGCCGGCGCCTCGCCATGTGCTCACGCCGCTCGCATCGACGCAATTGAGCGACGAAGCAAGGCGATCAGCGTAAGTTCATGGATTTTAAAAGGAATTCGGCACCAACACGGGCGACCGGCACGTCATGCCCTCGCCCGCCCTCGCCGACAAACTCATTCGGCCTTGGCGTCGCGGCGCAGCAGCCCGCTCACGGCATCGCGCGGCACCACGCCGTCGAACAGCACGCTGCAGACCGCCTCGGTGATCGGCATGTCGATCGCCTGGGCCTGCGCGAGGCCCAGCACCGCGCGCGCGCAGCGCACACCCTCGGCGACATGGCCGAGCGCCTGGAGGATTTCCTCGAGCGACAGGCCCTGCGCGAGTTGCTGGCCGACCTTGCGGTTGCGCGACAGGTCGCCGGTGGCCGTCAGGATCAGGTCGCCGAGCCCGGTGAGGCCCGTGCAGGTTTCGGTGCGGCCGCCGAGCGCCACCCCCAGCCTCGACATCTCGGCCAGCCCGCGCGTGATCAGCGCGGCGCGCGCATTGAGCCCGAGGCCGAGCCCGTCGGCGATGCCGGTGGCGATCGCCAGCACGTTCTTGACCGCCCCGCCCACCTCGACGCCGACCACGTCGTCGCCGGTATAGATGCGCATCGCGCCGTGATGGAAGGCCTGCAGCGTGCGATCGCGACAGGCCGCCGAGCCACTCGCCACCGTCAGCGCCACCGGCAGTCCCTGGGCCACCTCGCGCGCGAAGCTCGGCCCCGACAGCACGCCATGGCTGGCGTGCCCCGGCAGCGCCTCGGCGATCATCTGGTGCGGCATCAGCTCGGTATCGGGCTCGAAGCCCTTGCAGACCCACACCAGGTGCGCCGGCACGCAGCCGGCATCGTGCATCGCCGCGCACAACGCGCGCAGCCCGGCCACCGGCGCACCGATCACGCACAGCGCGTCGCCGGCCGCGCCATGCGCGAGCGCCGCCGCGAGCTCGGGCTCGCAGCGCAGCGCGGCGGGCAACGGCACGCCGGGCAGGTAACGGGAATTTTCGTGATGGGCATCGAGCCCGGAGAGGAGCGCGCGATCGCGCGCCCACAACAGCGTATCGTGCCGCGCGGCCAGATGCGCGGCGAGCGCGGTGCCCCATGCACCGGCGCCGAGAACAGCGACTTTCATACCCAGCACCGGTTCGTGGGACGCGTGCTCAGTTCAGCGTGGTGCCGTTCGGCGCGCCGTTGGCGGCACCGGCCTGCTGCTGGGCGATCTGCGCGAGGCGTTGCTCGTAGAGCGCCTGGAAGTTGATTTCCGCGAGGTGGATCGGCGGGAAGCCGGCGCGCGTGATCGCATCGGCGATGTTCGAGCGCAGGTACGGGAACAGGATGGTCGGACAGGCGATGCCGGCCAGCGGGTCGAGCTGCTCTTCCGGGATGTTGCGGATGTCGAAGATGCCGGCTTGCTTGGCTTCGATCAGGAACGCAACCTTGTCCTTGACCTTGGCCGTGACAGTACCCGACACCACCACTTCGTACACACTTTCGGCCAGGCGTTCGGCCTTCACGTCGACTTCCACTTCAACCGACGGCATGTCCTGTTCGAGGAAGATCGCCGGCGAATTCGGCTGCTCGAGCGACAGATCCTTCAGGTAGATGCGCTGGATGTTGAAGGACGGCTGATTTTCGACGTCGGACATGTTGGCTCCCTAAAATTGATGTGGCGGCGGCCGGTTTCCTCCGACCAACCCGGTTGTCTTGTCGTGCCCGCACGGCACGCAGCCCCGTCCCGGCGCCCGGGAGAGGCGTCATTCTGCCGGAATCAGGCCGCTTCCAGAAGCGGCAGCAGGCCGCCTTCGCGGTCGAGCTTGGTCAGGTCGTCGTAGCCACCGACGTGGGTCTCGCCGATGTAGATCTGCGGAACCGTGCGACGGCCGGTGCATTCCATCATCTCCGCACGGCGTGTCGGTTCCTTGTCGATCAGCACCTTCTCGATCTGTTCGACGCCGCGCTGCTTGAGCAGGCGCTCGGCCATCATGCAGTAAGGACAGACCTGGGTGCTGTACATGACTACTTTATTCACTTCGCCACTCCTTGTTTGACGACCGGCATGCCGGCCTTCTGCCACTCGGCGACACCGCCCTGCAGCACGTGGACTTCGCCGTAGCCGGCTTCGCGCACGGCCTTGGCCGCCTTGTTCGACTGCTGGCCGTTCTGGCAGACCAGCAGCACCGGGGCGCTCTTGTTCTTGGCGACTTGGCCGAGCTTCGAGGCCAGCTCGGCATACTTGACCGAGCGCGCTGCGGGCAGGTGCCCGGCCGCATACTGGGCTGCGGGCCGCAGGTCGATCACGATCGCATTGCGGCGGTTGATCAGTTGGGTCGCTGCCGCGCTCGACAGGCCGCCGCCCCCGCGCCGCAACGCCGGGACGACCAGCAGGCCGCCGGAAACAAGCAGGATCGCGATGAGCGCAAGGTTGGTGTAATCGGTAAAGAACGTCACGGAGGATCCGCCGCTAAAAAGAGAAATCGAAAAGGACAATCCCGTCATTATAAAATATCCGTCTGACGCGATGGCGACCCGGCTCCGGACCCGCCTTTTGCGGCCCGCTTCATTACTACCGACCAGCAAGCACTCATGTACAAGCTCGTTCTCATCCGCCACGGCGAATCGACCTGGAACAAGGAAAACCGCTTCACCGGCTGGGTCGACGTCGACCTGACCGAGCAGGGCAACAACGAGGCCCGCCAGGCCGGCGTCCTGCTCAAGGAAGCCGGCTACGCGTTCGACATCGCTTACACCTCGGTGCTCAAGCGCGCGATCCGCACGCTCTGGCACGTGCAAGACCAGATGGACCAGATGTATCTGCCGGTGGTGCACTCGTGGCGGCTCAACGAGCGCCACTACGGCGCGCTGTCGGGCCTCAACAAGGCCGAGACGGCCGCCAGGTTCGGCGACGAGCAGGTGCTGGTGTGGCGCCGCAGCTACGACACGCCGCCGCCGGCGCTGGAACCCGGCGACGAGCGCGCGCCCTTCAACGACCCGCGCTACGCCAAGGTGCCGCGCGAACAGCTGCCGCTCACCGAATGCCTGAAGGACACGGTGGCGCGCGTGCTGCCGCTGTGGAACGAGTCGGTGGCGCCTGCCGTCAAGGCCGGCAAGCAGGTGCTGATCGCCGCGCACGGCAACTCGCTGCGCGCGCTGATCAAGTATCTGGACGGCATCTCGGACGACGACATCGTCGGCCTGAACATCCCGAACGGCGTGCCGCTCGTCTACGAGCTCGACGAAAACCTGAAGCCGATCCGCCATTACTACCTGGGCGACCAGGACGCGATCGCCAAGGCCCAGGCTGCGGTCGCCCAGCAAGGCAAGGCGAAGTAAGCACGGCGCCCATGCCGGCCGGCCCTGGCCTCGCGCCCGTGCCGGCCCGGCGGCAGCCCTTGCGATCCTCCCGCACGAATGGCGCTTGCTTCCCGCCGCGCGCGACCGGCGCCGCCGCCAGCCGCGCGTCAGTTTCGCGCCAGCCGGCCACGCCGGCTGTCTCGGCGAGCCGGCGCCGAGCACGGTCGCGCGAGATCGGGCGAACCCGGCCGCGCCGCCGCTGTCGAACTCGCTTCGTCGCCGCTTTCGCCCGCAACGGCGGAGCTTCGGGACGAACGGAGATATACTTGACCGACCTCCCACCTTCACGCCATAGCCACACACGCTTTCCGACGCACACGATCCTATGCGAATGAAATTGAAGAATATCGGCCTCGTTGCCGCAGGCCTTGCCACCGGTGTATTCGCGACGCTGCAGATTTCGGCGTCGGCCCAGCAGGCCACGATCACGACGCCGCTGCCGCTCGACCAGTTGCGGCTGTTCGCCGAGGTGTTCGGCCAGATCAAGCGCGAATACGTCGAACCCGTCGACGACAAGAAGCTGCTAACGGCCGCGATCAAGGGCATGGTATCGAGCCTCGACCCGCACTCGTCCTACCTCGACAAGACCGACTACGAGGAACTGCAGGAACAGACCAAGGGCCGCTTCGCGGGCCTGGGCATCGAGATCTCGCAGGAAGACGGCCTGGTGAAGGTGATCTCGCCGATCGAGGACACGCCCGCGTTCCGCGCCGGCATCCGTCCCGGCGACCTGATCACGCGCATCAACGACAAGCCGGTACGCGGCATGACGCTCGACAAGGCCGTCAAGCAGATGCGCGGCGACCCGGGCACCAAGGTCACCCTGACGATCTTCCGCAAGACCGACGACCGCACCTTCCCGGTCAGCGTCACGCGCGCGATCATCAAGGTGCAGAGCGTGAAGATGAAGATGCTCGACCCGGGTTACGCCTATATCCGGATCACCAGCTTCCAGGAACGCACCACCCCCGACCTGGCCGCGCGCCTGCAGGACATCGCGCGCCAGCAGCCCAGCCTGAAGGGCCTGGTGGTCGACCTGCGCAACAACGGCGGCGGCCTGCTGCAGAGCGCGGTCGGCGTGGCCGGCGCGTTCCTGCCGCCAAACTCGGCGGTGGTCTCGACCAACGGCCAGATTCCCGATTCCAAGCAGGTCTACCGCGACGACTACGACAACTACCGTCTGCCGACCTTCGATTCCGATCCGCTGAAGGGCCTGCCGGCCATCTTCAAGACGGTGCCGATGATCGTGCTGACCAACGCCTACTCGGCCTCGGCCTCGGAAATCGTGGCCGGCGCGCTGCAGGATTCGCACCGCGCGCAGATCCTCGGCAAGACCACCTTCGGCAAGGGCTCGGTGCAGACGGTGCGCCCGCTCACCGCCGACACGGCGCTGCGCCTGACCACCGCCTACTACTACACGCCGAGCGGCCGCTCGATCCAGAACAAGGGCATCGTGCCGGATATCCCGGTCGATCAGCTCTCGGACGGCGATCCCGACGACGTGCTGGTGACGCGCGAAGTGGACTACACCAACCACCTCGCGAACACCCAGGATCCGAACGAGAAGAAGGAGCTGGAGGCCCGCGAACAGCGCCGCCTCGACCAGCTGCGCATTCTCGAGGAGCAGAACGACAAGAAGACGCCGGAGCAGCGCGAGAAGGATCGCAACCGCAAGCCGGTGGAATTCGGCAGCGCCGACGACTTCATGCTGCAGCAGGCCCTGGACAAGCTGGAAGGCAAGCCGGTTCAGGAATCGAAGTCGCTGCTCGCGGAAAGCACCTCGAAGCCGCTGACGGCGGGCGCGGCAGCGCCCTCGGCCTCCGCGCCGAAGGCCGCCAGCGCGCCGGCCAAGGCCTCCTCGGCCAAGCCGGCCTCGGCGCCGAACTATTGAGTAATTCGTAAATCATGACAACGGACACGGCCGTCGTGCGTTATAGATCTCATCACCTGCTTGATGAGGACTTGACATGGCAATGGACGAGGCAACGAAGCAG
>JAYFRU010000116.1:0-8740 GCA_040946965.1 Burkholderia sp.
AATTGTTAACAGAGGCCTCGCTGCGACCGTTGCGCGTAAACGTCACCGCGCCAAATCGGATTTATGCAACAACGCCCATCAGCACGAAGGCCATCAGGAACAACAGCACGGGCAGCTCGCGCCGGCCGCGCAGGTGCCGCGCCAGCGCGCTGCGGTGATGCGCCAGGCCGAGCCCGCAGCGCGGCGTGAAATGCCGCGAGGGCGGCAGCAGCGCGCGGAACGCCAGCATCGCGGCGAGCCCGAGCACGCCGATCCCCGCCACCGCGATGCGCCAGCCGAACAGCTCGGCCAGCACGCCGGTGATCACGCGCCCGGCCATCCCGCCGATCGCGGTGCCGCCCACGTAGAGCCCCATCGCCAGGCCCAGCCCGTCCGGATGTACCTCTTCGGCCAGGTAGGCCATCGCCACGGCCGGCACGCCGCCCAGCGCGATGCCGGTCAGCGCGCGCAGCACCAGCACAGCTCGTGCCAGTGCGGCACGAAGGCGGCGGCCAGCGTGAACAGCGAGATCAGGCGATGCCGGCTGAGCCCTTCGGAGACGAAGCCGGCCACGAAGATGGCCAGCGCCAGCGCGGCGGTGGCGAACGACAGCGACAGGCTGCTCTGCGCCGGGCTCACCCCGAAGGCGCCCGAGAATTAGGGCAGCAGCGGCTGCATGCAGTAGAGCAGCGAGAAGGTCGCGTAGCCGGCGAACAGCAGCGCGATGCTGGCGTGCCAGTAGCCGCGCGAACCGCGCTCGAGATACAGGGCGGTCGGGGCGGGCGGCGCCGGGCGGCCGTTCGCGGCCGACTCCGGCGATCCGGGTGAAGCGCTCACGCTGGGAGCTCCCTGCAACGGACAAAGCGCAACGATACGCCGCTTGCCCGAAACGCGCCGTCCCGCGCGAGCGGCGGCGGCCGGCGCGCGGCCGGACTGCCAGCCTATGTCGCGCGAGCGCATCAATCGATGCGAACGTCATGCGAAGTGCATGTTTTTGTGTTCTGCTGGAGCATCACAACACTCGGGTTATGATTGCCGTACGCTGGCTGCGTTTTCCGGCGTGGCCGGAGCGTCCCCCCAATGGGGGCGATCCGGCGGAGCGCCGCACTGGCCGCGATTTTGTTTTCATCCGACGCGATTCCATCGAAGTGCGAATCGGTTAACCATGGAAACGCGTCCCGCCCCCGGGCGGCGCATTCCAGTATTCGCGGCCGGCGATCCGGTCGGTTTTGAGTGGGGAAACATCATGCATGTCGGTTCGATTGTCTGCACTACGCATATCGCCGTGCCGAAGGGCGCTCGCGGCATCGTCCAGCGCATCCTCGGTGACATGGCGATGGTGACCTGGTACGCGGGCGTGCCGGGCGATTCGAAGGAACTGAACACCGAGCCCTTCTTTCTCGAGGACCTGATCGACACCGGAGAATCCGTGCTGCCTGCGGGCGCCGCGATTCACTGAGAACTCGTCAAGCAGCGCGCGGCACAATGCGGGCCATGCACGACGATCTCTCCGAACCCACCCCGGCCGGCGACAGCGCCGGCCTTCCTTTTGCGGGCCTCACGCCCGAGCGCGTGCTCGACGCGCTCGACAGCGTGCTGATCCCCGCCGGCCTGCGCACCGACGGGTGCCTGCTCGCGCTCAACAGCTACGAGAACCGCGTCTACCAGGCCGGCATCGAGGACGGCCAGCCGATCGTCGCCAAGTTCTACCGGCCGCGGCGCTGGACCGACGCGGCCATCCTCGAGGAACACGGCTTCGTCGCCGAGCTGGCCGCGCCCGAGATTCCCGTCGTGCCGGCCCGTACCTTCGAAGGCCGCACGCTGCACGAATTCGAGGGCTTCCGCTTCTCGGTGTTCGAGCGTCGCGGCGGACGCGCGCCCGATCTCGACCGGCGCGACACGCTCGAATGGCTGGGCCGCTTCATCGGCCGGATCCACGCGGTGGGCGCCACCCAGGCCTATGCCGAGCGGCCCGTGCTCGATATCCGCAGCTTCGGTTACGACTCGCGCGACTACCTGCTGTCCAACGAGATCATCCCCGTCGATTTGCGCGAGGCCTACCAGACCGTGCTGGCGCTGGCGCTGGAAGGCGTCGAGGCCGCCTTCGACCGTGCCGGCGAGCCGCGCCTGCTGCGCGCGCATGGCGACTGCCATCCGAGCAACGTGCTGTGGACCGATGCCGGCCCGCATTTCGTCGACTTCGACGACAGCCGCATGGCGCCCGCGATCCAGGATCTCTGGCTGCTGCTGCCGGGCGACCGTGCCGGTGCGGCCAGCGCGCTGGCCGACCTGCTGGCCGGCTACGAGGATTTCTGCGAATTCGATCCGCGCGAGCTGCACCTGGTCGAGGCGCTGCGCACGCTGCGGCTGATCCACTACTCGGCCTGGCTGGCGCGCCGCTGGGACGACCCGGCCTTTCCGGCCGCCTTCCCCTGGTTCAACACCCATCGCTGCTGGGAAGAGCGCGTGTTGGAACTGCGCGAGCAGGTCGGCGCGATGCAGGAAGGGCCGCTCTGGCCCGTTTGAGTTTGTCTCGAAGCCGGCAGCGGGCCGTTGCATGCGCAACGGCCGCCAGCCACCCCGGCAGTCCTTCCCCTCAGAACCTCAGCATCAGCTTGATCAGGACACCGAAGCGGTTGCCGTAGGGCGGCGCGAGCAGGTTGCGCGCGTTGAAGCGCGCCTGCGTGAGCACCGGTTTCATCTTCGAGAAGGTCACGAAGCCGTCGTAGCCGTGATAGGCCCCCATCCCGCTGGCACCGACTCCACCGAACGGCAGCGAGCCGCAGGCGATATGCCTCAGCGTCTCGTTGATCGACACCCCGCCCGAGATGGTGTCGCGCATCACGCGATCGATGTTGGCGCGCGATTCCTCGAACAGGTAGAGCGCCAGCGGCCGCAGGCGCGCGTTGACGTAGGCGCTCGCCTGTTCGAGCGTGTCGTAGGGCACGATCGGCAGCAGCGGCCCGAAGATCTCCTCCTGCATCAGCGAGGACTGATCGGGTGCGCGCGTGATCGCCACCGGCGCGAAGCGGCGCAGCGCCGGATCCGAAGCGACCTCGGTCAGCGGATACAGGGTGGCGCCCGCCGTCCTGCGCCTCGGCCGCGAGCCGGTCGAGCCGCGCGAAGTGGCGCTCGGAGATGATCGAGGTGTAGTCGGCATTGCGCACGAAATCGGGGTAGAGCCGGGCCACGCGCGCGCGGGCTCGCTCGATGAAGGCCTCTTCCTTGCCGCGCGGCACCAGCACGTAGTCGGGCGCGATGCAGGTCTGGCCCGCGTTTAGCGTCTTACCGGCGACGACCGCGTCGGCCGCGTTGTCGAAGCGCGCGCCGGGCCCGACGATGGCTGGCGACTTGCCGCCCAGCTCGAGCGTGACGGGGGCATCAAGTGCTCGGCGGCCGCGCGCATCACGTGGCGGCCCACCTGGGTCGAGCCGGTGAACAGTAAATGGTCGAAGGGTAGCTTGCTGAACGCGGCGCCGATTTCCGCGTCGCCGTTGACCACCGCCACGTGATCGCGCAAGTAGGTCTTCGCGATCAGGACTTCGAACAGTTCCGAAGTGCGCGGCGTGAGCTCCGACATCTTGACGATGGCGCGGTTGCCGGCCGCGAGCGCGCAGGTCAGCGGGCCGGCCGCCAGCAGCACCGGGTAGTTCCAGGGCACCACGATGCCCACCACGCCGACCGGCTGCGGGATCACGGTGGTGCGCGCCGGCTTCAGCCACTTGTTCATCGGCTTGCGGCGGGGCCGCATCCAGCGCTTGCCGTGGCGCAGCGCCTCGTCGATCTCCTCCTTGGCCATCCAGATCTCGGAGAGCAGCACCTCCTGCTTGGCGTGATGGCCGAAGTCGGCATTGATCGCCTCGGCCAGCGCGTCGGCATTGTCGATCAGCATCGCGCGCAGGTGTCCCGCGCGCGCGTCCCAGGACGGGTAGGGCGCGCGTAGATAGGCAGCACGCTGGTCGTGCAGCAGCGCATCGAGCGTGGCGAGTCCGGGCAGGTCGTTCTTCATCGTCTGCTCCTTGGCAGGCAGGCTGGCGGCCGAACGTCAGGCCGGGAACGCGCGCGCGAGGAGCGCGCCGTGGTCGAAGGCGGGCAGCGTGCCGTAGACGCGTCCCGTGTCGTGGCTCGCGGCGCCCAAGCGCGTCGCGACGAAGGCATCGGCCACTGCGGCCGGTGCCTGGCGGATCAGCAGTGCGGCCTGCGCGATCAGCGCGATGCGTTGCGCGATACGACGCGCTGAGGCTTCGCGTTCCTCGGCCGGCAGCGCGAAGGCGTCGAGCAGCTGGTCGATCGCGCGCAGCAGCTCGGGATGCCCGGCGGCGGCCTCGCGCCAGGCGGCGATCAGGGCGGTGGCCGATTCGGGCTCGCGCTCGATGGCGCGCAGCACGTCCAGGCACATCACGTTGCCCGAGCCTTCCCAGATCGAGTTGACCGGCGCCTCGCGATAGAAGCGTGCCATCGGCCCGGTCTCGACGTAGCCGTTGCCGCCCCAGACCTCCATCGCCTCGCCGGTGAATTCGAGCGCGCGCTTGCAGATCCAGAACTTCGCCGCCGGCGTGACGATGCGGCGCCAGCCGCGCGCCTCGGCCGAGCTGCCGTCGTCGTGCTCGACCGCGTCGGCCAGGCGCATGAACAGCGTGGTGGCCGCCTCCGATTCGATCGCGAGGTCCGCCAGCACGTTGCGCATCAGCGCTTGCTCGGCCAGCAGCCGGCCGAAGGCGCTGCGGTGTCGCGCGTGATGGATCGCCTGCACCAGCGCGGCACGCATCAGCGCGGCGCTGCCGATCACGCAGTCGAGCCGCGTCATGTTCGCCATCTCGATGATGGTCGGCACGCCGCGTCCTTCCTCGCCGACCATCACGCCGTAGGCATCGAGGAATTCCACCTCGCTGCTGGCGTTCGAGCGATTGCCGAGCTTGTCCTTGAGGCGCTGCACCTGCACCGCGTTCTTGCTGCCGTCCGGCGAGAAGCGCGGCACATAGAAGCAGGAAATGCTGGCGTGCTCCTCGGTGCGCGCCAGCACCAGGTGTGCATCGCATTGCGGCGCGGAGAAGAACCACTTGTGGCCGACCAGGCGATAGGGCTGGCCGCGCCCGCCGGCACCGAGCGGCCAGGCACGGGTCTCGTTGCTGCGCACGTCCGAGCCGCCCTGCTTCTCGGTCATGCCCATGCCGATCATCATCGAGCGCTTGCCAGCCAGCGGGATGTCGCGCGGATCATGCTCGCGCGTGTAGAGCCGCTCGCGCAGCGTCTCGAATAGGGCCGGTTCCTTTTTGAGCACGGGGATGCTCGCGAAGGTCATGGTCAGCGGGCACAGCGAGCCCGATTCGAGCTGGGCATGCAGGAAATAGCCGGCGCAGCGCGCGGCCATCGCGCCGGGGCGCGGCTCGGCGAAGGGCAGCGCATGCAGGCCCTCGGCGCGCAGCAGGCCCAGCAACTGGTGCCAGCTCGGGTGGAATTCGAGTGCGTCGATGCACTCGCCGCGCGCGCTGTGGGTCGACAGCTCGGGCGTATGACGATTGGCGAGTTCGGCCAGCGGCAGCGTGTCGGCCGTGGTGAGCGCCGCGCCGTGCCGCGCGAGTGCCGTTCGATGCCAGGCCGCGCCGTGCCGTTCGACGGCGGCCGCGAGCGCGGCGTCGGTTTCAAACGCGTTATAGTCGGTGAGCGGCGGGGCCTGATTCGTGACGCGATGCGTCGCCGCCGGAACGTGCTGATCCATGCCTGTGTCTCCCATTTCGCGGCCGGCGACGGCTTGGCGTCGCTCGCTGCCGCGCGAGGCGAATCTGGCTATATCTTAAGGCCGGACGGCGGCCTCGTTTAGAGGAATCGCTCTTGATTCGATGCGCCGCAGCGCGCGTCGCGTTCTTACAATGCGCGAACATTACAAGTGCTGGATACGCATCGGCACGGGTCGCTGACCATGACATGAAGGAGACATGACATGCAGTACGACTATCTGATCGTCGGCGGCGGATCGGGCGGCGCGAGCCTCGCGGCGCGCCTGGCCGACGCCTGCCCGGACGCCCGCATCGCCCTGATCGAGGCCGGCGGCGGCAACCAGCGCAACCTGCTGGTCAACATGCCTGTCGGCATCGCCGCGCTGGTGCCGTACAAGCTCGGCACCAACTACGGCTACCAGACGGTGCCGCAGGCCGGGCTCGGCGGGCGGCGCGGTTACCAGCCGCGCGGGCGCGGGCTGGACGGCTCGAGCGCGATCAATGCGATGATCTACACGCGCGGCCATCCGCTCGACTACGACGAATGGGAAACGCTGGGTTGCAGCGGCTGGGGCTGGCGCGACGTGCTGCCGTATTTCCGGCGCGCCGAGGGCAACCAGCGCGGCGCCAGCGAATGGCACGGCGCCGACGACCCGCTCACGGTGTCCGACCTGCGCTTCCGGAATCCCTTCGCACAACGATTCATCGATGCCGCGCGCGCGGCCGGCTATCCGCTCAACGACGATTTCAACGGCGCCGAGCAGGAGGGCGTCGGCTTCTACCAGGTCACGCATCGCGACGGCGCGCGCTGCAGCGTGGCGCGCGCCTACCTGTACGACCATCCGCGCCAGAATCTCGACATCATCACCGACGCGACCGTGCTGCGGATCGGCTTCGAGGGCCGCCGCGCGAACGGTGTCACGCTGGCGCGGCGCGGCGGCGGGATCGAGACGATCGGCGCGCGCGCCGAGGTGATCGTCGCGGCCGGCGCGTTCAACTCGCCGCAACTGCTGATGTGCTCGGGGATCGGCCCGGCCGAGCAACTGCGCCGCCACGGCATCGAGGTGCTGCACGACGCGCCCGAGGTCGGCCGCAACCTGATCGACCATATCGATTTCATCATCAACAAGCGCGTCGATTCCTCGGAGCTGGTGGGCATCTGCCTGCGCGGACTCGCCAAGATGACGCCGCAGCTGTTGCGCTGGCTCTCGAAGCGCGACGGCATGATGTCGAGCAACGTGGCCGAGGCGGGCGGCTTCCTCAAGAGCGAGCCGGGCCTCGACCGCCCCGACCTGCAGCTGCATTTCTGCACGGCGCTGGTCGACGATCACAACCGCCACATGCACTGGGGCTTCGGTGATTCGCTGCATGTCTGCGCGCTGCGTCCGAAGAGCCGCAGCACGGTCGAACTGGCCAGCGGCGATGCGCGCGAGGCGCCGCTGATCGACCCGCGCTTCTCTTCAGCGACGAGCGCGACCTGGACCTGCTGATGACGGGCGCCAAGGCGATGCGGCGGATCCTCGCCGCCGAGCCGCTGGCCTCGCAGGGCGGGCGCGAGCTCTATACCGATCCTTCGGACGACGATGCGAAATTGCGCGCGACCATCGTCGCGCATGCCGACACCATCTACCACCCGGTCGGCACCTGCCGGATGGACAGCGATGCGCGCGCGGTGGTGGATCCGCAACTGCGGGTGCGCGGCGTGGAGGGCTTGCGGGTGGTCGACGCCTCGGTGATGCCGACCCTGATCGGCGGCAACACCAATGCGCCTTCGGTGATGATCGGCGAGCGCGCCGCAGAGTTCATCGCGGCCGCGCGCCGCAGCGGTACGGCGACGCTCACGGTGGCACCCGTGCCGGCCGCCGCGACGGCGGATGCGCCGGCCGCAGCGCGCGCTGCCGCCGGCAACTGAGCGCGAATCGAGCGAAAACCGGACGGAGGCGCTTACGCGAAGGTATCGACCATCCCGACGCGCTGCTGCGTCGCGACGCTGGACGACGGGCCTGCGGGCCCGGCGAGCGCGTCGTCGCCCGACGACGCGCCGTATGCGGCGCCCGCGCGTCGCGTCCCGGCTGCGCCCGAGGATTGCTGTTGCGCGTTCTGCTGCGCGAATCCGCCGCCGCCGTCACTGACGTTCGCGCTGCCCAGGCTCAGGCCGCCCGATTCCATCGCCTCGCGCAGCTTCGGCAGCGCGGCCTCGACCGCCTCGCGCACCTGCGGATGCTGCGAGACGAACAGCGCGTGGGCGTGATTGTCGGCCACGCGCAGCACCACCTGCAGCGGGCCGAGATCGGGCGGGTTCAGCGGCAGCTCGGCGGTCTGCTGATGCGCGTTCGAGAGGAACACCACCTTCTGGCTGAAGGCGTCGCCCATTCCTGCGAACCGACGCGCGGCGCCAGGCTGGCCTCGGTGGCGGCCGCGCAGGCGGTGGTCGCGGTGCTGGCCTGGGCGAGCGGCGAGCCTTGCTGAGCGGCTGCGGCCAGCGTGGCCTGCAAGCGCGTTCGGATCGGGCTGCGCGAGGGCGGCGGTGTCGCCATGCTGGCCGGTGCGGCCGAGGTCGTGGCGGCGCTCATGGCGCTCGAGAATTCCGAGGGCGCGACTGCCGCATTCGGTTTGCGCTCGGCGGCACCATGCGCGATCGCGCTGCCGGCGGCCGCGCCGGCACTGGCCAGGCGTGCGCCGGCTTCACCGCCGGTCGAGCCCGCGCTCGCGCGACCGCCCGGGATCGCCGCCGCGCCCACGCCGCCGTTGGTGAGGCGGTCGAGCGCGGCATGCAAGGCGTCGCCGACCGAATTGCCGGTGCCCGTGACCGCGCCGGCGGCTGCCGCGTTCGCGGCGGCATTGGCGGCGAGCTGCGCGGCGGCATCGGCCTTCGCGTCGGTCGCGTCGGCGTTGGCGGTGCCGTTCGCATTGGCGGCGGCCGGCGTGGCTGCGGCTTGCGCGTCCTGATCGTCGTCCGAATCGTCGCGGCGTTGTTGCATAAATCGAGCATGAGGACGGAGTAGCCCACGTGGTGATGATTGCAGGCGATGCGAACGGATTGC
>JAYFRU010000117.1:0-8701 GCA_040946965.1 Burkholderia sp.
GGCTTGCCCATCTCCTCGATCTCGGTTGTTCCGATGCCTGAGGTTAACAGCTCGCCGCGAAAGTTAACAGCCCCACAGGGCCTTTTTGAAACCGTCTCTTAGCTTCGAGCCGGTCGATCTCGCCGCGCTGGCACGCGCGACCGTGCGCGACTGGGTGCAGGCCGCGTTCGCCAAGCGCATGGATCTCGGCTACGAGGGACCGGACGACGACTACGAGGGACCGGACGACGACGACGCGCCCCAGGCGACGGCGCCGATCATCGACGGCCATGCCGTGATGCTGCGCGAGATGCTCGGCAACCTGATCGACAACGCGATCCGATACACGCCCGAGGGCGGCCGGATCACCGTGCGCCTGCATGTCGAACCCGGCATGCGGCTCGACGCGACGGGCGCCCTGGCGCACGCCTTCGCCTCCCCCGGCGCCGGCCTGCCGGCTGTCGCGCACATCGAGGTGGAAGATACCTTGCCCCGGCATTCCCGCCCACGAGCGCGGCCGCGTGCTCGAGCGCTTCTACCGGATCCTCGGCCGCGACGGCGAGGGCAGCGGGCTGGGCCTGGCCATCGTGCGCGAGATCGTCGATCGCCAGCACGGCGGCGCGCTGGCGATCGACGATCACGTCTACCAGGACAGCCCGCGCCTGGCCGGCACCCTGGTGTGCGTGAGCTTCGCGCTGCGCGAGGCCGACCCGGAATAACCCTGAGGCACGCGCCGCCAGGCAGCCTTCTAACGCACCGAACACGATGTTGCGAGAACATCCGTGATCGATCGACGACGTTCGCCCGACAATCGCCGAACAAGCGCCCGGCACTCCCGACAAACCCTGATCCCCGCTCCAGTCAGACCACCGTAAGTTTGCCCGTCAATAATCGACGCCAGTTCGTCAGGATGACGAACCAACACCGATATCAAGATTCAGGAGACGACTCATGGCGACAGTAGGCGGCCACATCTCGCACTCGCCGATGACGAGCAACGAAAAGCGCGTGATCTGCGCGTCGTCGCTCGGCACCGTGTTCGAGTGGTATGACTTCTATCTGGTCGGCTCGCTCGCGGCCTACATCAGCAAGAGCTTCTTCTCCGGCGTCAATCCGACCGCCGCCTTCATCTTCACCCTGCTCGGCTTCGCCGCCGGTTTCGCGGTGCGCCCGTTCGGCGCGATCGTGTTCGGTCGGCTCGGCGACATGGTCGGTCGCAAGTACACCTTCCTGATGACGATCGTGATCATGGGCATCTCGACCTTCGTGGTCGGGTTCCTGCCCGGCTACGCCACCATCGGCATTGCCGCGCCGGTGATCTTCATCGCCATGCGGCTGCTGCAGGGGCTCGCGCTCGGTGGCGAATACGGCGGCGCGGCCACCTACGTGGCCGAGCACGCGCCGTCCAACCGCCGCGGCTTCTACACCGCCTGGATCCAGACCACCGCGACGCTCGGCCTGTTCCTGTCGCTGCTGGTGATCGTCGGCGTGCGCACCCTGGTGGGCGAGGAGAGCTTCGGCGCCTGGGCCTGGCGCATTCCGTTCATCGCCTCGATCCTGCTGCTGGCCGTGTCGGTGTGGATCCGCATGCAGTTGAACGAATCGCCGGTGTTCATACGCATCAAGGCGGAAGGCAAGACCTCGAAGGTGCCGCTCACCGAAGCCTTCGGCCAGTGGCGCAACCTGAAGATCGTGATCCTCGCGCTGGTCGGGCGACCGCCGGCCAGGCGGTGGTCTGGTACACGGGCCAGTTCTACGCGCTGTTCTTCCTGACGCAGACGCTGAAGGTGGACGGCGCCACGGCCAATATCCTGATCGCTGTGGCGCTGCTGATCGGCACACCCTTCTTCCTGCTCTTCGGCTCGCTGTCGGACCGGATCGGCCGCAAGCCGATCATCCTGGCCGGCTGCCTGATCGCCGCGCTGACCTATTTCCCGCTGTTCAAGGCGCTCACGCACTACACCAGCCCGGCATTGGAAACGGCCACGCAGAAGGCGCCGATCACCGTGATCGCGAATCCGGACGAATGCTCGTTCCAGTTCAACCCGGTCGGCACGGCGAAGTTCACGAGTTCCTGCGACGTCGCCAAGGCAGCCCTGTCGAAGGCCGGCCTGCACTACGAGAACGTGGCCGCGCCGGCGGGCACGCTCGCGCAGATCACGGTGGGCGACACGGCCGTGGACACCTACGACGGCAAGGCCGCAGACGCCAAGGCCCGGGCGGGGGCGTTCGACAAGACGCTGGCCGCGACGCTCAAGGGCGCGGGCTACCCGGCCAAGGCCGATCCCTCGCAGATCAACTGGCCGATGGCGATCGTGGTGCTGACCATCCTGGTGATCTTCGTGACCATAGTGTACGGGCCGATCGCGGCCATGCTGGTGGAGATGTTCCCGACGCGGATCCGCTATACCTCGATGTCGCTGCCTTATCACATCGGCAACGGCTGGTTCGGCGGCTTCCTGCCGGCCACCGCGTTCGCGATCGTGGCGGCCAAGGGCAATATCTACTCGGGGCTCTGGTATCCGATCGTGATCGCGCTAATCACCTTCGTGATCGGGCTGCTGTTCGCCAAGGAGACGAAGGGCTCGAACATCTACTCGCAGGACTGAGGAGAAGCGTTGCCGGAGCGGGCCGGGCGGGCGTCCCGGCCCTTTCTGAAAATTCTTCGACAAAGTTGTTGACAGGGATCGAAGCCTTCCTCATAGTACTTTTCTGTTGGCGAATTAGCTCAGTCGGTTAGAGCGACGGAATCATAATCCGCAGGTCCGGGGTTCGAGTCCCTGATTCGCCACCATATTTGATAAGGCTTTGCGGGCAGTCCCGCAAAGCCTTTTTCTTTTACCGGCCCTTCGCGGTGCAGTTACGGTGCAATACGCGGTGCAAACCTCAAGGAAGGAGCACCATGGCAGCACTGACAAAAACTCCATCTGGAACCTGGAAGGCCACCATCCGACGCGTGGGCTGGCCGACCGTCGCCAAGACATTCCGCACCAAGCGCGACGCCGAGGACTGGGCTCGACGCACCGAGGACGAGATGGTGCGCGGCGTGTTCATCCAACGTGCGCCGTCCGAAAAGACCACCGTGGCCGATGCCCTGGATCGGTACGAGCGCGAAATTGTCCCCATCAAGAAAACCAGCACCCAGCGCCGTGAGGGGGCGCGCATCCGCGGGTTGAAGGCTTACTTCGGCAAATACTCGCTCGCCGCTGTTACCCCCGATCTGGTTGGCCGGTTTCGTGATGAGCGCCTTGCCAGCGGCAAGGCCAACAATACCGTTCGACTCGAACTCGCCCTGCTTGGTCACCTGTTCAACGTGGCCATCAAGGAGTGGCACATTGGCCTCATCTTCAACCCGGTGGCCAACATCCGGAAACCCAGCCCCGGCGAAGGACGTGACCGTCGCCTATCCAACATCGAGCAGGCGAAATTACTGGCGGCAGTCGATAAGCATGCGAATCCGATGCTCGGCTGGATCGTGCGCATCGCCATCGAAACGGGGATGCGGCAGTCGGAGATTCTCAGTCTTCGGCGCAGCCAGATCGACCTGGCCAGACGTGTCGTCCGTCTCACCGACACGAAGAACGACTCGGCCCGCACTGTACCGCTGACCAAACTTGCGGCGACCACCCTACAACAGGCCCTAGAAAATCCCGTCCGCCCGATCGATACGGACCTAGTGTTCTTTGGCGAGCCAGGCAAGGATGGAAAACGTCGCGCATACCAGTTCACCAAAGTCTGGAACACCATCAAGAAGGGAACCGGCCTAGTCGATTTCCGGTTCCATGATTTACGCCACGAAGCTGTCAGCCGCCTAGTCGAAGGCGGGCTCAGCGATCAGGAAGTCGCATCCATCAGCGGCCACAAGTCCATGCAGATGCTCAGGCGATATACGCATCTTCGAGCTGAGGATTTGGTGAAGAAGCTCGACGGTCTTTCGTCGGCAGCATAGCGGCCACCTGACGCGCGCGCCATTCCTCACGCTCAACATCGAGTTGCGCGCGCATCAGTCTATCTCCCTCGACGTTCTCAATTAGTTTCTCGCGCCGCCCAATCATACCTTCTCCGCACTGGCCGGCGAGACAGTAGCGCCACCGCTGCCCCAACGTGATAAATCTATCGTCGAAGCGAATAAATTGGTACGGATCAGCCGCATAGGCCTCGGGATCAAAAGACCAATGCTTCAACCAAAATGCGTCACATGCCAATCTTTCGCTCCGACTATCTTGTTTCAGCCGAATAGCTTCTTGGGAAATAAAGTAGTTTTCAAGTAAGTCAAATATGCCCAATTCCCGCAGGTCTTGCTCCGCTTTGCGCAATGCAAGATGGACACATAGATACGCTCCTACGCCATCCATCTGCGCTACCTGACTCAGGCGACAGTAGAGTCTATAAAGCACAATGGACCGCCCCAGCAATTCCAATGGTGTCGTCTTGCTGAGCGGTACGCCCCGCGAATCGTTGAGCATATGCATCTCGAAATCCACGAGCACACCGTCGTAGCCGTGATGTTGTCCCCAGCAATCGCTGGAATGGCTGCCGCCAAGCTGGGGATAAATACTCCACAAGCCACAGCCATTCTCGCCAAAGTCTCCCGACTCCTCCCACAACGCAGACCAGAGCCGCTCTGGACCGGAACGATATAGCTGCTCAGCATCAGGGAAAAGCACACCGAGATGCGTTAGATAGTCAGCAGTCAGCGCTGTATGGCCATTGAAATTCTTGCGCCATTTACTCGAACCCGCCGTATCCCAGCCACGCGGGTAACGCCTTGCCATCTGGGTATCAAACCATCTAGCAAACTGCTCAGGATTTTGCGTTCCTGCTCGCGAGCCTAGCTCATTCATAAGCGCGACGGTGCGGATTCGCCCCTGAAATCGTTCGTCATCACTGCATTTCCGCCGCCCCATGTGAAAGCCTCCGCATCAGTCCTGCAATCGTCGATTGAATGACGGGAACTATAGCGCAGTTAGACGGAAGAATCCGTTACACAGAGTAATCACTCGAAGCAACGGAGCACATTTGTGACGACCACGTTTTCGACCTTGCAAGAAAGGTATTCGGTCCTGCTGACGCTTGAGCAACTGGCCGAAATCCTCGATCGAAGCCCCGAAGGCTTACGAATTGGCTTGACCACATCCAGGTCCGATTGGGCCAAGCGCATCAATTCCGCTCGGGTTCACATCGGCAGACGCATCTATTTCCGCACCGAGGACATTGCGCGCCTAATAGACGAGCAGGTCTCGGCCAACAAGTCATGAGCACGGCCATCTCGCGGACACAAGGCGACCTGTTTCGGGCCGAGACAACCTGGTTCCATGTCTTTCATTCAATGATCGAGACGGGCGACGTCGCCCGCATGGGGCCATACGCCGTAACGGTGTACCTAGTCATCAAAGCCCATACGAATTTCAGTACAGGCCGGTCATTCCCAGCGATCGACACCATCGCAACCGAATCAGGCATCAGCCGCAGCCAGGTCATTCGTGAATTGAGAACGCTCGAAGCTCTTGGCTATATCGCGAAATCTCGGGAGGGTAGGCGTAACGAATATCGGTTGCGCGAGAAAGTCTGTATCCAAGACGGAAATGGCCGCCCCACGGCAGTTGCTACGTGGGACTACCTGCCATCCACCGTTCAGGCGGCGACAGCAGATCTGAAGAACGTGCTGGTGTCAGGCGACTTCGCCGGATCGAGGATCGTCCACATCGAGCGATTGCAGGTCAACGTCACGCACGCGAGCGGCAACGCCGTAGTGTTCAACGCCCAGGAGATCGCCTGCTTGCCACAAGAAATGCGCGACATCCTCATGTCGCTGCGAACGAAGATCGAGCAACGGCGGCAAGGAGAAGTTGTACACAACTCAGGCTGATACGTGTCTGACTGACACCTGAGTTATCCACATAGGTGTCTGGCTGGAACCGATTAGCAGCGAATAGGTGTCAGCCAGACACCCTAACAAGATAGATAGTTTACTTAACAAGATGCGAAATCCGGGCTTCTGGTCTGTGGATAAGCATCGCACCAGGAGAAGCGACATGACGCACCGAAAGTTTCTGGTCGCCGCACTGATCGCCGTGGCAACGACACGAGCGATCGCCGGAGCCGCGACGGGCGGAGCAACCGAGCCTACCCAAATCCTCAACAACCTGGAACTGCTGAACCACACCGTGCAGCAGGCGCAGAGCTTGAAATACCAATTGCAGAATTTGGCCAGCCTGGGAAGTGCGGCTGATTGGGGCAGTGCTCAGGGTGCGCTGGCCAACCTTGCATCCGCAGTACAGCAGGGGCAAGGCCTCAGCTACGCGCTCGCTGGTGCCGATCAGGTTTTCGCGCAGCGCTTCCCCGGCTACGGCAACGGCGGCACCGGCAGCTTTGGCCAGCAGTATCAGACGTGGAGCCGCACTACGCTCGACAGCATCCAAGGTGCGCTGGCTGCCGCAGGCCTCCAAGCCAATCAGTTCAGCAGCGAGGCCGCCACCATTGCCTCAATCCGCAGTATGTCCGCAGGATCACAAGGCGCGCTGTCAGCCATCCAGGCTGGGAACATGGTGGCCGGGATGCAAGTGGAACAGCTTCAGAAGCTGCGCCAACTCGGCATGGCGCAGATGCAGGCGCAGAACACGTTCATGGCCAACATCGTGCAGAAGCAGGACAGCAAACAGGAAGGCCTCAAGACCATGCTGAACCAGCAAGGCGCTGGCGTGATTCCCCAAATGCGCCAGGACGTCCGCTAACGGTAACGCTCATCATCGAAAGGAATTGACTCCATGAAAAAAATCCTCGTGACCGCGTTGGTCCTGGCGCTCGCCGCGTGCGGAAAGAAGGTGCAGACGGTCAGCGACGTTAAAACCGTCGATTGGTACCTCGCCAACCAAGATGTCATGCAGAAGGTCTTGGGCGAGTGCAACAACAACCCTGGCGAGCTTTCCGCCGATCAGAACTGCATCAACGCCAGCACGGCCAAGGCGAAGACCGTATGGCAGCAGGAAGGTACAGGCGCGATTCCCACCATGCGCCAAAACGTTCGCTGACGCGACGATCGACTTCTCTACGGAGTTCCCATGCGACAACGCACCACCCTTTTTAGCTTCATCCCGCTACTGCTCGCACCAGCGGTCGCCTTCGCAGGCACCGACATGACGAGCGTTCTGGGGCAATATCAAGCGGCGGCATCACAGTTCAGTCAGGCGGTCACGACGGCGGCGGCCTATCTGGCGTTCTCGCTGTTCATGATCGACAGCCTGCTTACCTACTTCAAGAAGCTGGCAAGCGGAGCGGACTGGACCGAGATGGTCTTCACGTTGGCGTTCAAGCTCCTGTTGCTCGGCACTATCATGTTCCTGCTGAACCCTAACAACGTCTTCAAACCGATCATCGAATCGTTCCAGGTCATCGGGCAGCGTGGAAGCGGGCTGGGTGGCGTCAACCCGTCCGATCTGTTCTTCCAGGGCATCGGCCTGGTCAAGCAGATGTGGGCGGCATTTGCAGCCGACAGCCCAGGCTTCACTCTCTCCGGGGCAGCGATCGCCGATACGGTCATGGTCGGCATGCTGATCACCGTGGTATCGATCGTCATCGTCTGCGCATACGCGGTGCTCGCAATCTCGGTGGTGGCCATCTTCGTGGAGATGTATTTTTACCTGGCCATCGCGCCCTTGCTGGTTGCCCTTGGAGCGATCCGCTTCACGCGCGACTTCATCAGTAAAGCTGTTACGACCAGCATCGTGATCGGGTTCCGCTTCCTGGGCATCTATTTCGTCTGCAAAGTCGCATCCATCCTGGCCATCGAAATGGCTCCGCAGTTGCAGGCAATCACGATCAAGAATCTTGACCCGATCTGGCTGGTTGTCGGCACGTCACTGCTGCTGGGCTTCCTGGCGCTGAAGATTCCGACAATGGTGTCGAACATCGTCAGCGGCACATCTTCGCTCGGCGTTGGGGACGTTGTAGGCGCTGGGGCTGCCGCCGCTGCTGGCGTGGCCGCTGGGGTTGCGGCAGGGGCCGCCGGGATTGGGGCGCTTGCCAGTGCGGCCGGTACCGGTGCAGGCGGCGCAAGCGCCGCTGGAGCCGCCGCAGGTGGGGCAGCCGGCGTTGGGACAAACGCGGCCACCGTGGGCGGACTGGGAGGCATTAGCGGAGCCGGAGGGGCATCCAGTGGCGGCGCAGGTGCCTCCGCGGGCAGCGCATCTCCACCACAGCCATCCCCGCCGACGGGTGTTCGCGGCCAAACCGGTGGCGAGTCGATGCCCAAAGAACCAAGTCCACCAAGCAGCCCAGCGAGCGGTTCCGCAGGTACGTCTGACGGCAGTGGATCGAGCGGCGGACAGCGAGGCAACGCACAACAAGGAGGTCAGGGACAAGGCAACCCGCAACAGCCCGAGCCATCAAAGAGCGGACCGACTGTTGGCAATCAGATCGCGGATGCTGCGCGTCACATCGAGCAGCAAAGCGATGCCCCGCCCGCCCAACCAAGCGGCGTAAATGCTGGGCATGAGGAGTAGTGAAGTCGGTTCACTCATGGAGTGAACCACAACGTCTCAAACTCAATTTCCATCAGGAGAATCGAGCCATGAACATGAACAATACGACAAGCAAAGCGATGAATTCTGCGCTGGCGTCCATGAGCGAAGCCATGGCCATCAGCCACGGGCGTTGTTGCATAAATCAGGCGCGAGGACGGAGTAATGCCTTTGCTCATGATCTCAGCCGATGTGGACGGACT
>JAYFRU010000118.1:0-8599 GCA_040946965.1 Burkholderia sp.
CCCCCCCCCCCCCCCCCCCCCCCCCCCCCCCCCCCCCCCCCCCCCCCCCCCCCCCCCCCCCCCCCCCCCCCCCGCTTTTTGCGTCTTGCGGATCGCTTCGCTCGATACGGCGCCGGGCAACCCACGAAGGGCCGCCCCGCGCGACATCATCATGAACCGGTCTTGCGGGCCGGTGCCTTCTTGGCGGCAGCCGTTTTCTTGGCAGCGGGCGCCTTCTTCGCGGCGGCCGTCTTCTTGGCCGGCACTGCGGCATCGGCCGCATCTGAACCGGCGCCGTCCTCGTTGGCGGCTGCGGCGGTCTTCTTCGCCGCAGTCTTCTTGGCGGCGGCGCCCGGCTTCGGCTCCTTCTTCTCGAACTCGAAGCCGATCTTGCCGTCCGGCTGCTTGACCAGGAAGGCCTTGAAGTTGCGGCCGGTGCGCGAGGACTTGAAGTTCGGCAGCAGATCGGTGCGGCCGTCCGACAGCAGCTTGGCCATCTGCTCGCGGGCGATCTCCTGTTGCAGGATCACCTTGCCCGAGCGGAAGTCGCAGGTCTTCGGATTGGCCACCGAGTTCTCGCAGACATAGCTCATGCCGTGCTCGAACACGCGTGCGCTGCACTTCGGGCAGGCGCTCACCGGCTCCTGCGCCGAGAAGTCGGCCGCCTCGCCATCCTCGCCGCCCTGGTCCTGGCCGAAATCGAACTCGAGCTTGTAGTTCTTGGTTTCGTCGTCGAAGGACAGCTTGAGGATCGCCGAGAACGGCCGGCCCATCTTGCTGCGGAAGCCCGACAGCGGGCCGATTTCCTTCTTCTGCAGCAGTTCCTCGACCTCGGGGATCTCGAACTGGCGGCTGCCGGGGATCTTCGAGATCGAGAATTCGCACTTGGTGCAGGCAAAGCGCCGGTAGTTCTCCTTCACCTGGCCGCCGCAGTTCGGGCACGGCGTCTGAAGCGTCGCGTAGTCGCCCGGGATCGTGTCCGAATCGTATTCCTTGGCGCGCTTGACGATGGTCTGCGTCATCCGCGCGATTTCCTGCATGAAGGTATCGCGAGGCAGGTTGCCGCGTTCCATCTGCGAGAGCTTGTATTCCCATTCGCCGGTGAGCTCGGGCGCGGTCAGTTCCTTCACGCCGAGGCCGCGCAGCAGCGTGGTGAGCTGGAACGCCTTGGCGGTCGGGATCAGCTCGCGGCCTTCGCGGATCAGATATTTCTCGCCGAGCAGGCCTTCGATGATGGCCGCGCGCGTGGCCGGCGTGCCGAGCCCCTTGGCGGCCATCGCCTCGCGCAGCTCGTCGTCCTCGACCAGCTTGCCGGCGCCTTCCATCGCCGAAAGCAGGGTGGCTTCCGAATAGCGCGCGGGCGGCTTGGTCACCAACTGGTGCGCGGCGATCTTGTCGGTCTTGACCTTCTCGTCCTTCTGCACCGGCACCAGGTTCGCGTCGGCGCCTTCGGCGTCGCGGCCATAGACCTGCAGCCAGCCCGGCTCGACCAGCACCTTGCCCTCGGTCTTGAAGTGATGGCCGGCCACCTCCGTGATGCGGGTGGTGACCCTGTACTCGGCCGCCGGGAAGAACACCGCCAGGAAGCGCTTGACCACCAGGTCGTAGAGCTTCTGCTCGGGCTCGGACAGGGCCTTGGGCGCCTGCAGCGTCGGGATGATGGCGAAGTGATCGCTGATCTTGGCGTTGTCGAAGATCCGCTTGTACGGCTTGACCCAGCCCTTGTCGAGCACCCGCTTGACGTGCGGCAGGTAGTTGTTGCTCTCCTTGAGCATCTCCAGCGTCTGCTGGACGGTGCCGAGATAGTCCTCGGGCAGCGCGCGCGCATCGGTACGCGGGTAGGTCAGCACCTTGTGCTTTTCGTACAGCGCCTGGGCCAGGCCCAGCGTGTTCTTGGCGGAGAAGCCGAAACGGCTGTTCGCCTCGCGCTGCAGGCTGGTCAGGTCGTAGAGCAGCGGCGAGAGCTGGGTCGAGGGCTTGGATTCCTCGCTGACCACGCCGATCTGGCTGCGGCAGGCAGCCACGATGGTCTCGGCCGCCGGCAGCGCCCATAGGCGCGAATCGCGCTTCTCGGGATCGTGCTCGTCGCGCTTGAATTTCGGGTAGTACCAGCGGCCTTCGTAGAAGCCGCCGGCGCAGACGAATTCGGCGCGCACTTCCCAGTAGTCGCGTGGCACGAAGCGCCGGATCTTCTCCTCGCGCTCGACCACGATCGACAGCGTGGGCGTCTGCACGCGCCCGACGGTGGTCAGGAAGAAGCCGCCGCCCTTGCTGTTGAAGGCGGTCATCGCGCGCGTGCCGTTGATGCCGACCAGCCAGTCGGCTTCCGAGCGGCAGCGGGCGGCGTCGGCCAGCGGCTGCATGTCGGCGTCGCTGCGCAGCTTGGCGAAACCGTCGCGGATCGCGGCCGGCGTCATCGACTGGAGCCAGAGGCGCTGGACCGGCTGCTTGGCCTTCGCATGCTGCGCGATCAGGCGGAAGATCAGTTCGCCCTCGCGCCCCGCGTCACATGCGTTGATGAGGCGGTCGATGTCCTTGCGCTTGATCAGCTTGGTCAGCACCTTGAGCCGCGACTCGCTTTTTGCGATCGGGTTGAGGTCGAAATGCGGGGGGATGACGGGCAGATGCGCGAAGCTCCATTTGCCGCGCTTGACCTCGTACTCCTCGGGAGCGGCGATTTCGAGCAGGTGGCCGACTGCGGACGACAGGACGAAGTCGTCGCTTTCGAAGTATTCGTCATGCTTGGTAAAGCCGTCCAGGGCGCGCGCGATATCGTTCGCGACAGAAGGCTTTTCCGCAATGATCAGTGCTTTGGACATGACTCGAGTGGGTTGGATAGACCGGATAGCCGTCTGACGGCCCTTTTACGTCGGCTTTATAGCACACGGCGCCGGGTCGTCACCCGGCTCGTGTAAAAAGCGGCCCATCATAAGTGGGGGGCGAAGCGACGGCAAGCCTGCCGAAGCGCCGTGTGCGCGGGCCTCGGCGGGGATGAACGATCGCGGCATGCAGGCACTTCGACTTCGGGGTCAGACGGCGACGTCGAGCAGGTTGCGCAGTTTCGGCGCATGGGTGACGCCGGGGATCGCGTTGAGATCGCTCAGCATCCGCTCGACGATGCCCGCGTATGGCAGCACCGTGCCGAAGAAGCGCACGGCATGCGCGTCCTCGATCAGGATGGTCGGGAAGTTCTCGACGTCGAAATCGTCGAGGCGATCGGCGTGGGTCTCGATGTCGATCCACACGAAGCAGGCCTCGGGATGGGCGACGGCGAGCCGCTCGAAGGTGTCGTCGTAGTCGCGGCAGGTACCGCACCATTCGGCGCACAGGCAGGCGACGAGCAGCGCGTCGGGGGCACGGAGGCGCTCGGCGATCCGATCGGCATCGGTATCGAGGTTCAGCGTGGGCATCACGGTTCCTTGCTGGATGGCGGTGGCGCGGGTTGCGCCTTATCGCCGGAATGTAGCACGGCACGCGGCGGGGGCGTGGCGGCTGCCTTGGCGGTGGGCGCGTCGAGCCGCTGGTAGCGATCGCCGGGCAGGCCCGCCACGTGGCCGGCCAGTTCCAGCCGCAGCAGCAGGTGCGGCAGGGCGTCGGCGGCGATGCCGGCGCGCGTGGCCAGCAGGTCGACCGGCACCGGGCCGTGGCCGAGCGCGTCGAGCAGGGCCAGCGCTTCGGGCGGCAAGGGAGCGGCGCTGTGCCTGCTGGGCTCGCCCGCCGGCCCGCCCTGATCGGGGCCGCTCTCGAGGTACCGTGGCGAGGCGTCGTCGGCGTGCTCCGCGTCCGGGCGTTCCCGTGAACGGGCCGGATCGCCCCCGGTGGAACGGCGAGCTTCGGGATGGCGACTGCGTTTCGCCACCGGGCGAGCGCATGCCGCTTCGGCCTCGCGAGCCATCGTGTCGCCATCGGCCGCCGCGATGCCGAACTCCACCAGCACGTCGGCCGGTGTCTCGACCAGCTTCGCGCCGTCGCGGATCAGGGCATGGCAGCCGCGCGAGAGCGGGGCATGGATCGAGCCGGGGATCGCGAACACGTCGCGGCCCAGTTCGTTGGCCAGGCGCGCGGTGATCAGCGAGCCCGAGCGCGGCGCCGCCTCGACCACCAGCACGCCCTCGCAGAGCGCGGCGATCAGGCGGTTGCGCTGCGGGAAGTTGGCGGCGCGCGCCGGCGTGCCGAGCGGCCATTCGGACAGCAGCGCGCCGTGCGCGGCGATCTGCCGGGCAAGCTGCTGATGCGCGGCCGGATAGACGCGGTCGAGCCCGGTACCCACCATCGCGATCGTGCTGGCCGCGCCCGCCAGCGCGCCGTGATGCGCGGCCGCGTCGATGCCCCGCGCGAGCCCCGAGACCACCACCAGCCCGGCATCGGCCAGGCGGCGCGCGAAGTAGGCGGCGTCGGCGCGGCCTTGCGGCGTGGCGAGCCGGCCGCCGACCATCGCCACCGCGCGCCGCGCTGCAGCCAGGCGGGATCGCCTCTTACATATAGCAGCGGCGGTGGATCGTAGAGCATCGCGATGCGCGGCGGGTAGGCGCGATCGTGGCGCGTGAGCAGGCAAGCGTCCTGGGTGGCGAGCCAGTCGAGCACGGCGTCGGCGGCTGCCTCGCAGGCTGCGCCGCGCGGCCCCAGCACGGCAGTCGCGGCGCCCGGGCCGGCCAGTGCCGCGAGCTGCGCGTGATCGGCGCCGAGCAAGGCCTCGATCGAATCGAAGGCGCGCAGCCGGCCGCCGACAGGCCCGGCACCGAGGCCAGATGCAGCCAGTCGAGCAGCGTCTCGCGCGCCGGTATCGCCGCGCTCATCGGCGCCGCCCGGCCCACGGCCTGCGACGCGCAAGCCGCCATGCTAGAATTTTCGCCATTCGAAATAAAACGAACGATCGCGCGCACCGGCCCGCAGCGTTGGGCTGCGCGCTTGATACCGCGCGATTGCAGCCTCATCTTGCGGCTATCGCGACGGCGCGGCCAGTCGGCCGAATGGCCGGTCCGCCCGCCCCAACCGCTTTCCGAATCGAAACATCATGGCGCTTCTGAACATCCTGCATTACCCCGACAAACGGCTGCACAAGGTAGCCAAGCCCGTCGACGTGGTCGACGATCGCATCCGCAAGCTGGTCGACGACATGGCCGAAACCATGTACACGGTGCCCGGCATTGGCCTGGCGGCCACCCAGGTGGACGTGCACGAGCGCGTGATCGTGATCGACACCTCCGAAGACAAGAACGCGCTGCAGATCTTCATCAATCCCGAGATCGTCTGGTCCAGCGACGACCGGCAGGTCTACGAGGAAGGCTGCCTGTCGGTGCCGGGCGTCTACGACGAGGTGGAGCGGCCCGATCACGTGCGCGTGCGCGCGCTCGGCCGTGACGGCCAGGCCTTCGAGCTCGACTGCGAGGGGCTGCTGGCGGTCTGCATCCAGCACGAGATGGATCACCTGATGGGCCGCGTGTTCGTCCAGTACCTCTCGCCGCTCAAGCAGAACCGCATCAAGAGCAAGATGAAGAAACTCGAACGCGCGATGTGACGCGCGTGACGGACCGATCCTCCATGAGCCACTCCTTGCGCGTCATCTTCGCCGGCACGCCGGAATTCGCTGCGGCCGCGCTCGCCGCGATTCACCAGGCCGGCTTTGCCGTGCCGCTGGTGCTGACCCAGCCCGACCGGCCTGCCGGCCGCGGCATGAAGTTGCAGGCCAGCGCGGTCCAGCAGTACGCGCTCGAGCATGGCCTGCCGGTCGCGCAGCCGCCCTCGCTGCGCCGCAGCGGCAAGTTTCCGGCCGAGGCGGCCGCCGCGCTCGACACGCTGAACGCGACGCCGCACGACGTGATGGTGGTGGCCGCCTACGGACTGCTGCTGCCGCAGGAAGTGCTCGACATCCCGCGCCATGGCTGCATCAACGTCCACGCCTCGCTGCTGCCGCGCTGGCGCGGCGCCGCACCGATCCACCGCTCGATCGAGGCGGGCGACGCCGAGACGGGCGTCACGCTGATGCAGATGGACGCGGGGCTCGATACCGGCGCGATGATCTCAGAGGCGCGCGTGGCGATCGCCGGCGAGGACACCACCGCCTCGCTGCACGACAAGCTCGCCACGCTCGGCGCGCGGCTGATCGTCGATGCGCTGGTGAAGCTCGAGCGCGAGAGCAGCCTCGCCGCCACGCCCCAACCGGCCGAGGGCATCACCTATGCCGAGAAGATCGGCAAGCACGAGGCCGCGCTCGACTGGCGCGAGCCGGCCGAGGTGCTGGCGCGGCGCATCCGTGCCTTAGACCCGTTCCCGGGCGGCGCGGGCACGCTCGACGGCAGCGTGCTGAAGCTGTGGGCCGCCGAGGCGGTGGCCGCACGCGGCGCGGCCGAGCCCGGCACTATCGTCGAGGCCGGCGCCGAGGGCGTGCTGATCACCTGCGGCAGCGGCGCGCTGCGTGTCACGCAGTTGCAGAAACCGGGCGGCAAGCGGCTGCCCGCGCGCGAGTTCCTGGCCGGCGCGCCGCTCGAGGCCGGCCAGCGTTTCGCCTTGCCCGAGCCGGCCTGAGCGCCGGGCCGGGCGGCCGGCAGCGATCGCGCGGCGCTTGCGGCAGCGCTCGATCCGCTCCCGGCCCAGCCTTGCCGCGCGGCGTCGCGATCGCCGCGAATCCCGCAGCCGAGGTTCCGTCCGACGCGCGGCGAGACGCGTAGAATGCATGCTGTCCCCGCCGAGGTTTCGAAGGTCGCCCCATGCTTGGCATCACCCATTTCGGTTTCTTCGTGCTGGCCGTGTTCCTGCTGAACATCACGCCCGGCCCGGATACCGCCTATATCGTCGGCCGCAGCGCCGGCATCGTCTCGGCGTTCGGCATCGCGGCCGGCTGCGGCGTGCACACGCTGGCCTGCGCGTTCGGGCTGACCGCGCTGATCGCCGCCTCGCCGCTGGCCTTCACGGCGATCAAGTACGCCGGCGCCGCCTATCTGATCTATCTCGGCGTGAAGCTGGTGCTGTCGCGGGCCCGCTGCGGAGCCGTCCGCCGAGCCCGCAGCCGCCGGCCCGGCGCGCCCCCTGCGCCAGCTATTCGTGCAGGGTGTCACCACCAACGTGCTGAACCCGAAGGTGGTGCCGTTCTTCGTCTCGTTCTTCCCGCAATTCGCGGCGGCCTACAGCGCGCACAAGACGCTCGCGTTTCTCGCGCTCGGCGGCGTGTTCGTGTTGCAGGGCCTGATCTGGAGCCTGGTGGTGGCCTGGGTGGCCGGCACCGTCACGCGGCGCTTCGCCGGCAACGGCGCGCTGAAGACCTGGCTCGACCGCCTGGTCGGCAGCGCCTTCGTCGGCCTCGGCCTGCGGCTGGCGGGCGGCGTCCCAGCGCTGAAGCGCTGCCGGTGCGCATTCTGTCATCCGCGCGTTTCGTCATTTCGAGATATTGCATTTTTTCGGCACGCCTTTATCTAACGATTCGCTTACAACCGCTTGGCGGCGCGACTGGGATGCCGCAGCGTGGCCTTACGGTCTCAAGGAGTGGACTATGTTCAATTGGGTCAAGACGACGATGCTGATGGCCGCGATCACGGCCCTGTACATCGTGATCGGCGGGATGATCGGCGGCTCGCGCGGCATGATGATCGCGCTGCTGTTCGCGCTCGCCATGAATTTCTTCTCGTACTGGTACTCGGACAAGATGGTGCTGCGCATGTACAACGCGCAGGAAGTCGACGAGAACACCGCGCCGCAGTTCTACCGCATGGTGCGCGAGCTGGCGACGCGCGCGAACCTGCCGATGCCGCGCGTCTACCTGATCGACGAGGCCGCGCCGAACGCGTTCGCCACCGGCCGCGACCCCGAGCATGCGGCGGTGGCCGCCACCACCGGCATCCTGCGGGTGTTGTCCGAGCGCGAGATGCGCGGGGTGATGGCCCACGAGCTGGCCCACGTCAAGCATCGCGACATCCTGATCTCGACCATCTCGGCCACCATGGCTGGGGCGATCTCGGCGATCGCAAACTTCGCGATGTTCTTCGGCGGGCGCGACGAGAACGGCCGCCCGACCAACCCGATCGCCGGCATCGCGGTGGCGCTGCTCGCGCCGATCGCCGGTGCGCTGATCCAGATGGCGATCTCGCGCGCCCGCGAGTTCGAGGCCGACTGCGGCGGCGCGCAGATCTCGGGCGATCCGCAGGCGCTCGCCACCGCGCTCGACAAGATCCATCGCTACGCGGCGGGCATCCCGTTCGCGACGGCCGAGGCGCACCCGGCCACCGCGCAGTTGATGATCATGAATCCGTTGGCGGGCGGCGGGCTGCAGAACCTGTTCTCGACGCACCCGGCCACCGAGGAGCGCATCGCGCGCTTGATGGAGATGGCGCGCACCGGGCGCTTCGAGTAAGTCTCCCGACTTGCCGTCACGGTTGCCGCCACGCGGGTTGCCCGCGTGGCGGCGTTTCATTGGCATGACGGCGCTCGTCGGCATCGCGCCGGTTGCGCCGGCCTCGTTCACCCGATCCTCAAGCCATGCCGGGGCACGACGCCAAGCTCGTGCCGCCTGACCGGCTTGCTTGCGCCCGTTTTCCTGCGCACGTGCGACAACCGTAAGCGATCAGCGAACCCGCCCCTTGCGCCTCGGCGGCTGATCGGCTAGCGCTTACGCCTGCGGCTTGCGGAC
>JAYFRU010000119.1:0-8597 GCA_040946965.1 Burkholderia sp.
GCCGTCTGACCAGAATTCGCCGCCCCACAGTTGCTTCTTTACATGAGGACATCTCTTGAACATCTCGCGCGCTGTCACACTCTTCAACCTCTGGACGATCCTCGACACGCTGTAGGTCGGCACCGACTGGACGAGAAAATGCACGTGATCTCTGTCCGTTCCGATCTCCAGAAATTTCACCTGGTACCGCTCCGCAATTTCGAGACACACCTCTTTCCGAACTTCGTCAACCCGTTCGTCGAACACCGCTCGACGGTACTTGGCAGGAAACACCAGGTGGTCCAGCAACACCGTCACGTTGTGACTCTTGTGGAGGTATTCGCTCATCCCCCAAAGTCTACGCCGCAAGCGGCGGGGAATAGAACCCGAAGAGATTAAATCGGATTCGAGGCCGGTGCTTCGCATCCACTGTCGGTACCGGTGCCATTGGCGGATGAGTCGGCCGCCGCGCCCCGCCCGGCGGGCGCCTGGGGCCGATCCTGCTGGCTCCGCACCGTGCCGGTGCGCGGAAATCGAGAATTAGTCAATCTAAAGCTGCCGAAAAAAATCTAGCTTGTTCCCTTTGTTTCGCATTGGTAATCTACCCTCCGACGTCAAATTTATATCGATTTATTAATCGACCTTCAGATTCTTTTCAATTCGCGAGACGATTGGTAAATCGAGACGCAATGGGAAGCCGTGCCGGACCGCACGGCGCGGGCGAAAAGCCCGCCGGTGGATGAACCTTCATGCAAGCGGAGTCGCGGTTGGTGTCAGTCGATTACAAGGCGGTTCGCCAGGCGGCGAACCTGGCGATCGAGGAATTCGCCGGCAACCGGGTGTTCGCCGCGCTGGACGCGGGCAAGTGGAGCGTGACCGATTACCAGCACCTGCTGCTGACGCTGTTCTACCAGATCTACCAGGGCTCGATGTCGTTCGCGGCGGCCGCCGCCAACTGCCCGACGCGCCTGACCGAGCTGCGCGAGTACCTGGTGGCGCATGCGCACGAGGAAATCCCTCACTACAAGTGGATCCTCGACGATCTCTATTCGACCGGCTACCAGGGCCCGGACCCGAAGACGCTGCTGCCGCAGCCCTCGGCGATGGCCTACGTGGCCTTCAACGTGCACAACGCGCTGCATATGCCGGGCACGCGCCTGGCCAGCTCGATCGTGCTGGAAGGCATCGGCCAGCACTACGGCGCCTGGTTCGGCAAGCGCGTGCTGGAAAAGACGCCGCTCAAGCACGAGAACCTGAGCTTCTTCTTCTCGCACGGCGAGACCGACAAGGAACACGTGGTCGAGCTGTGGGACATCATCGATCGTTCGCCGCTCAACGAGGAGGAAGTGCGCTGGATGGCGCATGCCTCCTACGTGGCGGGAACCTTCTACAAGCGTATGTGGGACGACTCGCTCCACTACGTCGAATACCGCTGATCACTGCGAGGCACCCGGACCGGCACGTGCCGCCAGGCCCGGCGTGTCGGCGCGCGATTGCTGCGGTTCCAATGCGCCATACCGAATAACAGCCAGGGAGCGATGACTCCCGCATTCCGAGGAAGCCGAGGGATCACGATCCCGACGCTGCAGCAACGAGGGGCGAACAGCCCCCGAGAGGGCGCAAAGCCCCAGAACCTGAGAGAACCCGAGCGGCTTCGGCCCTTGGAAAACGAGAGTACTGCCTATGCCGGAAGATGATTCGACCGTCGTGGAAAGTCTTGCGCCGGCCTGGGCACCCCCCGGGCCGGCGCCATCCGATGCTTGCCCGCAGTTCACGGTGCGCGCGCTGGATCGCGACGATCCGCAGGCGATGCGCGAAGTGGGTGGTTTGTGGCAACGCGTCTACGGCGCCGAGCGAGGCTTGCTCGAGGTCGAGGACGACGCGCATGCGGTGGAGGACGCCTATCACGCCAGCGGCAACTATCTGGCGGTGTTCGTCCGGCCGCATGCCGGCGCGGCGGAAATCATGATCGCGACGGTGCGCGTGGTGGGCGATTCGCGCGCCGGCTTGCCGATCGAGCGTTTTTTCCCGCTCGGCCCGCTCAAGCGCTATACGCAGCTGGTCGAGCCGCAGCGGCTGATCGTCGATCCCGACTGGCGCCGGCGTCGTTTCGACAGCGCGCCGTATGGCCTGTCGGGATTGTTGTTCAAGGCCGTGGTCAAACGCTACCTAGTCGGCTGGTTCAATACCACGCTGGTCATCGACGCCTTTTCCGACAGCCGCGAAAGCCCCCTGCACGCCTTCCTGCAGATGGGTGCCCAGCGGCTCGGCGCATCGTTTCACGACAGCGAGCTTGCCAGCGAGACGCCCAGCGTGGCGCTGCTCTGCTCCCTGCTCGATATCACCACCCAGGCGCTGCGTGCCGACAAGTCGCGCTTCGCCCGTTACCTGCTCAAGCGCGGCCAAGGAGATTGACGCATGGAACTCTACAAGAAGATTCTCGACCAGGGCGGCCAGGAACTGCTCGACCTGATCCTGACGGTCAACGTCAATTTCTACTTCTCCGAGCTCGAGATCATCGATCTGTGTGCGAAGTGGATCCCGCGCCGCGACGACCTGCGCGAGAAGTTTTACCTGGTGCATCACGCGCACGACGAGGTTTCCCATTCGAACTTCTTCAAGGACGGCGTGCGCCACCTGGGCCTGCAATGGGACGACGCGCTGATCGAGCGCTATCGCCTGAAGGACATCGACCACCGCTTCGACAAGCTGTTCGAGAGCGATGACGAACTCGAGGTGCTGATCGGCCTGAACGTCTATGCCGAGGGCGTGCTCGCGATGGAGGAGCTGGCCGAGATGAGCGAGACGCGTCCCGACATCTTCCCCTCGTTTCGCCAGATCGCGCGCGAGGAAGCGACCCATCTCGCCTTCGGCAAGAAGGTGCTGGAGCGCATGTTCGAGGAAAACCCGGAGGAGCGCGTGCGCGCCCAGGTTCATTGCGGCTGGTATCGCGACCATATCCACCCCTACCTCTGGCGCGACATCTCCGGCCTGCTCGACACCGGCATCCGTCACGGCGTGCTCTATCCCGACTTCCGCGAGCGCGCGGTGGCGCGCTTCGACAGCGAGATGACCGCGCTCGGCCTGACGGTCGACTGGCGTCGCGCCACGGGCATCGAACTGGCGGCGTGATGACGGCCAGCGAGATGTTCTCCGACAGCTACGAGGCGGCGCGCGCGCGCTTTCGCGAGGCAGCAGCGCGGCGTGGCGCGCGGCTCGCCCAGGTGCGCAATCCCGCGCGCGGCCCGGACGGCGTCACGCTGACCACCGACGTGGCCTGGCTCGGGCCCGCCGCCGCCTCGCGTGTGCTGGTGGTGGTGTCGGGCACGCATGGCGTGGAGGGATATGCGGGCTCGGCAATCCAGTGCGCCTGGCTGGCCGGCGAGGACGCGGGCGAACTGCCCTGCGACGCGGCGGTGATGCTGGTGCATGCGCTCAACCCGTTCGGCTTCGTCTGGCATCGGCGCGTCAACGAGGACAACGTCGACCTGAACCGCAATTTCATCGACTGGGCTGCGGCGCGTCCGAGCAACGACGGCTACGACGCGCTGCACGATGCGCTGCTGACCGGCGAAGACGATCCGGTGGCGCGCGTGCGCGCCGACGCGGTGCTGCGCGACTTCACCGGGCGGCACGGCATCGCCGCGTTCCAGGAGGCGCTTTCGCGCGGCCAGTATCGACATCCGGACGGGCTGTTCTACGGCGGCCACGAAGCGACCTGGAGCGCGCGCCTGATCGGCGACCTGGTGCGCGAGAACCTCGGCCATGCCGCCGATATCGCGCTGGTCGACCTGCATACCGGGCTCGGGCCTTATGGCGAGGGGCAGCCGGTGTCGTTCGACCTGCCGGGCTCGGCCGCGCTGGCGCGTGCCCACACCTGGTTCGGACCGATGCTCGGCGCACCGCGCGCGGGCGGCGCGGTCTCGAACGACCTCGACGGCACGCTCTACGATGCCTGGCGGCGCTGGCTGTTCGGCCGCGCGCTGACCTCGATCGCGCTCGAATTCGGCACCCATCCCGTGCCGGACGCGGTGGCCGCGCTGCGCGCCGAGGCGGTGGCCTGGCGCAACGATCCCTATGGCGATTCGCCCGCCGCCTTACGGGCGCGGGTCGCTCTGCGTGCGTTCTTCGACGTGCCGCGCGAGGATTGGCGCGAGGCCGTGCTGAGCGGCGGCCTGCGCGTGCTGCGCGCGGCGCTGGCCGGCGTGACCGGCCGCGTGCTGGCCGACGAGAGTGTCTGACCGCAAGGAGAGGCAAGCGATGGAGTTGAGGCGAGGCGCCGGGCAGCACGGAAGTGCCGCCCTGTACGACCGGGAGACCGAGGCGGCGCGAGCCGATGCCGCGTCCGACCACTGGCGCGCGCGCATCGCGGCCGCTCACGCGCGCATCGCCGCTCGCGTGCGACGCACGCCGGTGCTGCCGCTCGCCGCCGGCAGCTTCGGCTTCGATTTCGCCACCACGCTGAAGCTCGAGACCTTCCAGCACACCGGCTCCTACAAGCCGCGCGGCGTGTTCAACCGGCTGCTCGCACGCAGCGACGTGAATGGCTCGCGCACCGTGGTGGCGGCCTCGGGCGGCAACCATGGCATCGCGGTCGCCCATGCGGCCAGCACGCTCGGCTTTGCGGCACAGGTGTTCGTGCCGACGCTGACGCCGCCGGAAAAGCTGCGGCAGATCCGCGAGCTCGGCGGCGAGGTGATCGTGAGCGGTGCGAACTACGGCGAGGCGCTGGCCGCCAGCGAGCGGCATGCGCGCGAGACCGGCGCGCTGGCCATCCACGCCTTCGACGAACCGGAGTTGATCGAGGGGCAGGGCACGGTCGCGCTCGAACTCGACGAGCAGGCCGGCGCGCCCGACACGGTGCTGGTCGCCGCAGGTGGCGGCAGCCTGCTGGCCGGCGTGTGCGCCTGGTATGCCGACACGGCCACGCGCGTGATCGGCGTCGAGCCGGTGACGGCCCGCGCGGTGGGCGCCGCGCTCGACGCGGGCGAGCCGGCGGACGTGACGGTCGGCGGCGTGGCGGCCGATTCGCTCGGCGCGCGCCGCGCCGGCCACCATACCTTCGAGGTGATCGCACCGCGCGTGGCACGCATGCTGACGGTCGAGGACGCCGAGATCGTCGCCGCGCAGCGCGCCTTCTGGCGCGATCTGCGGCTGGTGGCCGAGCCGGGCGGCGCGACCGCCTTCGCCGCGCTGCTGTCGGGCCGCTATGTGCCGGCGCACGACAAGCGCGTCGCCGTGATCGTCTGCGGCGCGAACACCGATCCCGCCAAGGTTCGCGGCGAACCCGCCGAGGCACGGCACTGATTTCCCCTTTCACACAAACGTTTGCCGGCCACTAGCCCCCAGCCAAGACATGAACGCCCGTAATTTCACGCTGTTGTTGACGCTCGCCGCCCTCTGGGGCGCCTCCTTCCTGTTCATCCGCGTCGGCGCGTCCGAGTTCGGGCCGGTGCCGCTGATGGCGGTGCGCATCCTGATCGCTGCGGTATTCCTCGCGATCGTGCTGGCCTCCAGGCGCGGCTTCCACCGGATGTCCGGCAAGCTGCTGCCGCTGTTCGTGATCGGCGTGCTGAACCAGGCGCTGCCGTTCTGCCTGTTCGCCTACGCCGAGCTGACGCTGCCGGCCGGGATCACCTCGGTGATCAACGCCACCACCCCGCTGTGGGCCGCCATCGTCGCCTTTCTCTGGATCGGCGACCGCCTGAGCGGGCTGCGCGTGGCGGGCCTGTTCATCGGTTTTGCGGGGGTGCTGATCCTGGTCTGGAAGGACCTGGCGGGCGGCGGCTCGTTCGGCGCCAGCGCGATCGCGCCGCTCGCCGTGCTCGGCGCGACCCTGCTGTACGGCATCTCGGCCAATGCCACCAAGAAATTCCTGGTCGGCGTCGATTCACTGGCGATCGCCACCGGCAGCATGATCGGCGCCGCCATCGTGCTGCTGCCCTTCATGTTCCTCTACTGGCCGGCGCATCCGGTCTCGACGCTGGCCTGGGGCTCGGCGATCGCGCTCGGCGTGGCCTGCACCGGCATCGCCTACATCATCTATTTCCACCTGATCTCGACCGCCGGGCCCGCGCGCGCGGTCTCGGTCACCTTCCTGGTGCCGATCTTCGGCCTGGTATGGGGCTCGCTGTTCCTCAGCGAGGCCGTCACGCCCACCATGTTCCTCGGCTGCGCGGTGGTGATCCTCGGCACCATGCTGGCGAGCGGCGTGCTCAAGCTGTCGGTGCTGACGGGCAAGCGTTCGGCCTGAGCAAGGGCGGGCGGCAGGGCGGCCCGATGGCAGCGGCCCGGTGACGACGGCGCCTGCCGGGGCGGCTTTAGTCCGCCGCAGCGCTGAGCTGGACCACCGGCTGGTCGGCAGGGCGCGGATTCTTCACCGCCTCCATCAGCCATTGACGGAACACGCGGGCGCTCGGGTTGTCGAGCGTCTGCTCCGGATAAACCAGGTAGTAGGCGTATTCGGGCGTGATCGGCGCATCGAACAGGATCGTCAGGCACCCGTCGACCAGCTCCGAGGCGATGATCGACTTGCGGGCCAGCGCCACGCCGTGGCAGGCCAGCGCCGCGTGGATCACGCCGTTCGAATCGATGAACATGGTGCCGCGATCGCCGCGCACGCCGCCCACCTGGTAGTGGTCGAGCCAGGCCAGCCATTCCTTGTGCCGCTCGTCGTGCAGCAGGGTGACACGGCCGAGGTCCTGGAAGGACTGGAACGGTCCCGCCTGTTCGATCAGGCGCGGGTTGCAGATCGGGTAGAGCGGATCGTCGAGCAGCAGCTCGGACTTGAGCCCCTGGTAGCGGCCCGCGCCGTGGCGCACCGCGAAGTCGATCTGGTCGTCGACGAAGGCCGCGTAGCGGTTGGTGGTGCTGATGCGCAGGTCGACGCCGGGCGCCACGCGCGCGAGTTCCGACAGGCGCGGCACCAGCCATTGCATCGCGAAGCTGTGCGCGCAGCTGACCGTGACGATGTCGGTGTGGTTGGCGTTGCTGCGCAGGCGGTCCGTGGCACGCAGGATCAGGTCGAATACCTGCTGCAGTTCCTGCAGGTAGCGGATCCCGTGCGGGGTGATGTCGATGCCGCGCGGCGAACGCTGCAGCAGGCTGACGCCCAGTTCTTCCTCGAGCTTGACGATCTGCTGGCTGATCGCCGAGGGCGTGACGTGGATTTCCTCGGCGGCCGTCTTGATGCTGCGATGCCGGCCCACGCTCACGAAGTAGCGTAGGGCCCGCAAGGACGGCAGCGCGGAATATTTGTTCGGGCTCGACATGTGGTTCTGACTCTGACGTAAGTTGATTGCTCTCGCCTCGTGCCGGCGCGGGCAGGCCGCCGGCTTACTAACCTGACAACGATGGTGCACCGGTTTCGCTGCGGCCGACGGCGGGCCGAAGCCGGGCCGGGCATCCCGCCCGGCGCCTCGCGAGTCGCTCTCCCGACCTGCCCGCGCCACCCGGCCCGGCTTCGGAACCCCGCCGAAGCCGGCGGCGCGAGCCCTATCCGCCCTTCCATATCAGTCACCAAACGCGGCCATCAGTTCGAAAATTGCGCGATGGCTTCGGGTTTGAAGACTCGGCTGCGGGATGGCTGCGCCTTGTGCATGCATGTCATTCGAAATGCACCGGGGAGTCTAACCGCCGTTTTGTTGACGATGGATGAATAAATCCCTGTGTAATTCCAGCAATTGATCGATTAAATGAAAAATTATTCCGGGATTATAAACACCAATTGCGGTATCCACATCAATTTGATAGCAGACTTGATGAGATCAGTCGGGTATGTCGCTGTCCCGGTACTGTCAGAAATGGCAGGCCGAAAAGGGGCTGGAATGAGGCGGGCTCAGGAACCGATGCCGGCGAGGCGGCCTTCGCGCGGCTTGCCGGCAATCCGCGCAACCGCGACTGGCGGGCGTGCAGCCGATTAAGCGGACGAACGCTTCATCGGCTTATTTGAATTTGTTTTCGATTGCATAGGTGATTTTCCTTTAATTCAGCGACTGATGAAATGGATTGGACGATGGCTTACGATGACGGATTGGATTGGCACCCGCATCGTCCCGGGCGGCACTGACCCGCTGACGAAATCGGCATGGGCGGACCACCCGCGCGCGCTAGACTGCTGGTCGGCGCCGATGCGGCGCTTGGGCCAGCCTGGCTCGAATCACCGGGAGAGAGCGACCGATGGACCGAATGGCAGCGATGGAAACCTTTGTCGCGGTAGTGGAAACGGGCTCGTTCTCGGCCGCCACGCGGCGCCTGGCGCTCGGGCAGCCCGCCGTCTCGAAGTCGGTCGCCCAGCTCGAGGCCCATCTGGGCGCGCTGCTGCTGCGCTCGACGCGCGGCCTGACGCCGACCGACGCCGGCCAGCGCTTCTACGAACACGCGCGGCTCGCTGTCGAGGAGGCCGACCAGGCCGAGCAGGCGGTGCGCGAATCGTCGGCGGGGCTCTCGGGCCGGCTGCGGGTGGGGGCCGCCGTGACCTTCGCGCGACTGCACGTGCTGCCAGCGCTGAAGACCTTCGTCGACCGCCATCCCGACCTGCAGTGCGTATTTCGGCGAAGCCGAACAGTGATTTCGGTTGAAGTCGAACAGGGTTTCCGGAGGAAGGTGAACAGCCGTTT
>JAYFRU010000120.1:0-8531 GCA_040946965.1 Burkholderia sp.
CTAACACTTCCCCTTGTCGGGCGTGTAGAGGACTTTCACCTCCAAGTGTGTGCGCCCAGCCGGGCGCACGGAAAAACACAGGGCCGGAAATTCCGGCCCTGTGCTTGTCATGCGCGGCGCTTCATGGTGCCCGTCCGGGCATCAGTCCTGGCCCGTTTCGCCGCCTTCCGTGCCTGCTGCATTGTCCCCGGCCGGCCGTTGCCGCACGCTGCCCGCCACCACGTCGAAGCAGAACAGCCGGCATTCGAGCGTGCCGTTGAACAGCGGCGTCTTGGCCGACTCGCGTAGGCGCAGCTGGCCCGGCAGCGAGCGGTCCGAGCTCAGCAGGAAGGCCTGCCAGCCCGTGAAGCGCTGCTTGAGCGCGGTGCCGAGCGCGGCGAAGAACTCGCCGTCGGGCGCATCGGTATGGGTGCGGCGGAAGGCATCGTCGGCGCCGCGGTTGCGGCCCGTCTCGCGCACCTCGCCGCGCGCGCTGCGCCCGCGGACCTCGATCCGCTCGCCATAGGGCGGATTGGCGATGATCAGGCCGGGCGCGTCGCAGGGCGGCGCCATGAAGCGCGCGTTCACCTGCTTGAGCGAGACGCCCGGCGCGCCGGCGCGCTCGAGGTTGGCGCGTGCCTTGTCGAGCATGTCGCCCGAGATGTCGCTGCCGTACACGGGCAGCGCGTCGCGGCGGCCGCGCGCGGCGCGCTTGGCGTCCATCGCGCCGACCTTGAGGGTCTGCCAGGCGGTGATGTCGTACTGCTTGAGCTTCTCGAAGCCGAAGCGGCGTTCCACGCCGGGGGCGACGTCGCGCGCGATCTGGGCGGCTTCGGCCAGGAAGGTGCCGCTGCCGCACATCGGGTCGTAGAGCGGCAGCTCGGGAGTCCAGCCGGCCAGGCGCAGGATCCCGGCGGCGAGGTTCTCGCGCAGGGGCGCCGCGCCCTTGTCGAGGCGCCAGCCGCGCTTGAACAGCGGTTCGCCCGAGGTGTCGAGGTAGAGCGTGCAGTGGTTGACGGTCAGGAAGGCGAACACGCGCACGTCGGGCATCGCGGTGTCGATGCTCGGGCGCGAGCCGGTCTTCTCGCGCAGCCGGTCGCAGATCGCGTCCTTGACGCGCAGCGTGGCGAATTCGAGGCTCTTGAGCGGCGACTTGATGGCGGTGATATCCACCCGCAGCGTCTGGGTCGCGGCGAACCAGCGTTCCCAGCCCTGCTCGAGCGCCAGCGCATAGACATCCTGCTCGTTGCGGTAGGCGCGCTCGGCGATCTTCAGCAGTACCCGGCTGGCGACCCGCGAATGCAGGTTGGCGGCCATGGCGGCGGTCCAGCCGCCGCGGAAATGGACGCCGCCCGGCACCTGGGCGCCGACATCGAGCGGGGCGCCGCCGGTGCGGCGCGCGCCGATCTCGGCCAGCTCGGCCGCTAGCGCGGCTTCGAGCCCGCGCGAGCAGGGAGCGAAGAAATCGAAATCAGAGGAGGACATAGGGGGCGGGACGGCGCGTGCAAATGCCGACATTGTACGCGGCCCGGCAAGCCGCCACGGGGCGCGATCGCGCGGCGCCGCCCGCCGATGCCGCCCGGGCCCGCCAGGCCTCAGTGCTCGCCCGGTCCCGGCGGCGCCGGCTGCGTGCCGCAGGCGGCGCGCAGCCAGAGCAGGCTCATCGGATCGGCGCGTACCGCGCGCCAGATCGCGCCGATCAGCGCGCGCACCTTGGTCGGCCGCAGCGCGCGCGAGCGCACCGCCATGGTGAAGACCAGCGCGAAGCTGACGGCCACGTTGAGCACCGCCATCGACAGCACGCCGGCCGCTGCCCACCAGAGCTCGCCCGAGGCCAGCGCGGGCTTGCCCAGCACGCCCAGCGCCACGCCGATCGAGCCGGCCGAGAGCGTCACGTGGCGCACCTCGAAGCCGAACGCGAAGGCGCTGACGATGGCCGGCACCAGCCCGAGCATCATGCCCAGCCCGACATTGCCGATCACCCCGGCCACGTTGCTCTTGCAGAACCTGGCCAGGCGCGCCGCGCCGTTCACGCCCAGCGTGAGCCGCAGGTGCCGGTGATAGGCGATCGCGTCGCCCACCCGGTGCAGCACGAACCAGTTGTCGGCCCAGCCCGCGACCAGGCTCGAGGCCCACAGCAGCACGCCGGTCAGGGCCGCGTAGATCGGCGTGGGGCCGAGCAGCGCGAACGAGCGCAGCGTGGCATGGGCCTTGTCGGCCGAGATCACGTCGGCGTGCAGCAGGGCGTGGGCGCCGAGCTGCACGGCCAGGCACACCGGCAGCACCACCAGCACGTTGCCGGCGATGGCGGCCGCCTGGGTGCGGATCAGCGCCACCACCGAGGCCACGAAGCGCTTCACGCTCTCCTCGTGGCCGATGTCGTCGAGTTCGTGCGCCAGCGTCGACGCGGTCATCGCCGGCTGCTTGGTGGCCAGCGTGAAGTACAGGAAGTGCATCAGGGTGAAGCTGGCCGCGTAGTTGATGCCGGCCAGGAAGCCCTCGATCATCGACTGCAGGTGCGCGCCGGTGATCCAGAACTTCACGCAGACGGTGGCGACCGTCACCAGGCCGCCGCCGGCGGCCATCCGCATCATCTTCAGGTAGTCGGCGCGGCCGCGCGTGATGTAGTGCTCGCCGGTGTCGGCGTTGGTTTTCACCAGCTTGCGCGCGAACAGCGAGAAGTTGCTGCGCACCAGGTGCGAGACGCTCTGGCTGTTCTGGTTGGCATCCACCAGCTCGGCGGTCAGGCGCGCCAGGCCGCGCGGTTCGTCGCGCACCATCCAGGCATTGAGCAGGGATTCGGCGCGGTGGATCCGCATGCGCATGCGCTCGACCTGGAACACGATGCCGACCGACACGCCGTTGCGGTACAGGTGCGCCGAGACCTCGCCGGCCGATTGGCGGCATTCGTCGAGCAGCACGCGCAGGTAGTTGACCTCGTGCAGCAGCTTGCGGGCTTCGCCGCCCGAGCCGCCCGAGCCGCAGTCCTCGAGCGCGGCCTGCGCGCTCTCCACCGCCAGCATCGCGCGCGTCAGGCGGTAGAAGGGCTGGGCCTCGGCGGGCTTGCGCGCCTCGTCGCCCGAGAGCCGGCTGCGCACCGTCTGCGACAGCCCGGTCGAGCTGGCGAGAGCAGGTCCTCGGGCAGCGCGTCGATCCAGGCCGCGTCGGACGGCGCCGGGAACATCAGCGTAAACAGCGCGGCCAGCTCGCGCCGGTTCGGCGCGGGCGGGATCAGCGAAGCGTCGATGCGCTCGAATAGCGCGCCGAAGAAACCGGAATGCACCGGCATGCCGGCGTCGCAGAGCAGGGAGATGCCGTCGCTCTCGCGCAGCAGCACGCGCAGCATGCGCGCCACGTTGGCTTTCCAGGCCGGATTGCGGTCCAGCACGTGCAGCACGTAGCGCCGCAGCCGCGCGTGGGCGGTGAAGCTGCGTGGCGGCTCGGCGGCGGAGCCCTCGGCTCGCTCGGCGGCCGGCGGCTGCACGCCGCCCTCGCGGCGCAGCCAGTGCGCGAGTTCGATCAGCCACTCGTTGCGCTCGGCATGGGGCGCGCTGGTGTCGGCCGTGGCCAGCAGCGCATCGAGCTGGTGGCTGGCACTGCGCGAGGCGCGCCATTTCTTCAGGAGGGTGGTCAGGGAACGGAACATGGCAGCGCACGGTCGGGCGCCACGGATGGCGGCGCAGGTCGTCGGACAGCGCAAGCCGCGCGGCCACGCCGGGTGGGCCGCCGCGCCGGGGCGGCGCCCTCGCGCCGCGTCGAGCTTGCCGGGAGGCGCCTAGGATCGTCAATCGTCGCGCAAAAGGCAAGCCGACCGGCGCATCGGTCGCCGGTTCCGGCGCGGCATGACAAGGATTGTCAAATCCGCGACAGGGCGGGTTTTTCGCCGGGAATTGGAAGGCGCGGGAACGTGCGGGAGGGCGCGGTGAGCCGCGTCGGCGTCGGCCTCGGCCTCGGCCCGCGCGCCACGCCTCAGCCGGCCGGCTGCGCGTCGGCTGCGGCCTCGCTCGGGCAGCGCACCGCGTCCGGCGTCGGCGCCGCGCCCTTGGCGGAGGCTTTCGGCGCAGCCGGCTGGGCGGCCATCACGCGCACGCCGGCGGCGATCCGCGCGGCCAGTTCGCCGACCGCCTGCCGGTGGCCGCCCACCAGCGCGTCGTAGCCGCTGCCGACCTTTTCCACTAGGGTGCTGCGGCAGGTCATCACCGACTGCGTGGCCAGCGAGCGCACGCTCCACACCGCATCGAGCGCGGCCTTGTCGCCGGGCCAGGATTCGAAGCGCTGCACGTCGACACTGACGCGGTAGACCGGCACGCCCGGCGGCGCGGGCGCGTCGGCCACGTCGATGGTGCCGAGCCGGCGCGTGAGCGCCGAGGACAGCGTGCGGCGGATCTCGTCGGCCGGCGGCGAGGCCCAGCGATGCTCCTCGAGCACGTCGACGCGCGACTCGCCGCGCCGGACCACCAGCTGGTTCTTGGCGACCTGCTCGGGCACGTTGACGGCCGGCACCTGGATCAGGAAGGCCGGATTGGCCGACAGGTCGCGGCCAGCCGTGACGGTGCCGGCGTCGCCCGACAGCGTGTAGAAGTGCGAGGGTGCCGAGGCACAGCCGGCCAGCAGCGCCGCGCCCGCCAGCGCCGCGATGGAGGCCGCAGCGGCCAGTGCCGGCAGGCTGCCGCGCGCGGCGCGGCGAGTCGAACGGGGCGTGGTGGCGCTCATTTCTGGTCTCCGGGTTTGCTGCGGAGCAGCGATTCGGGATGCCGCTCCATGTAGTCGGCGAGGTTGTTCAGCGACTGCAGGGTGCGGGTGAGCTCCTTGAGCGCGCCGCGCACGTCCGCCTGCAGCGGCGAATCCTGCTGCAGGGTCGCCTCGGCTGTGGTGAAGGTCTGCTTGGCCGCCGACAGCGTGTCGCGCGCCTGCGGCGCGACCTGCGTGTCGAGCTGCTGGAACAGCTGGTCGGCGTGCTTGAGCGCCTCGCTGAGGTTGTTGCTGATCTGGTCGAACGGCACCTTGTCGAGCTTCTTGGCGATGTCGGCCACCTGCAGCTGCAGCTCGTCGAGCGTGTTCGGCACGGTGGGCAGCTCGACCGGCTTGCGGGTCAGGTCGATCTTGACCGGCGACGCCTTCGGGAAGAAGTCGACCACCACGTAGAGCTGGCTGGTCAGCAGGTTGCCGGTGCGCAGCTGGCCGCGCAGGCCGTGCTCGACCAGGCGCGTGAGGATGTCGCGCTGGGCCGGCTCGCCGCCCTTCTGGACCAGGTCGCGGAAGCGCTTGCCGAGCCGCTCCGGATAGATGTTCATGGTGACCGGCATCATGAAGCTCTTGGTCTTCGGGTCGTAGTCGATGGCGATGTTGGTGACGTTGCCGAGCACGATGCCGCGGAAGTCGACCGGCGCGCCCACCGACAGCCCGCGCAGCGACTGGTTGAAGTTCATCACCACCTCGACCGGCAGGCCGTCCGGGTCGCGCATCGCCTCGCTCTCGTCCGAGCCGAGGCGGAAGGTTGCGCCGTTCGACACCGCGCTGCCGGCCGACTGGTTCGGCGGCGACTGGAAGGCCAGGCCGCCCAGGATCACGGTGGCCAGCGACTGCGTATTGAGCTTGAAGCCGCTCGAATCGAGGCGCAGGTCCACGCCGCTGGCCTGCCACCAGCGCGTGTTGGTGCCCACGTATTGATCGTAGGGGGCGTTGACGAACACGTTGAAGGTCACGCCGGTGCCGTCCTTGTCGAGCGAGAAGCCGACCACCTGGCCGACCTGCACGCGCCGGTAGTAGACCGGCGAGCCGATGTCGATCGAGCCCAGCGAATCGCCGTGCAGCACGTAGGAGGTGCCCTTGTCGTCGCCGGTGACGGGCGGCGGCGTTTCCAGGCCGGCGAAGTCGGTCTGGGTATTGGGCGAGCGGCCGGCGTCGACGCCGATGTAGGCGCCCGACAGCAGCGTATTGAGCCCCGACACGCCGGAGGCGCCCACCCGCGGGCGCACCACCCAGAAGCGGCTGCCCTTGACGGCGAAATCCTCGGCTTCCTTCTTCAGCTGCACGTCGACCAGCACGTGCGAGAGATCCTTGGAGAGCTGGATGGTCTTGACCGTGCCGATCTCGACGTCCTTGTACTTGACCTGGGTCTTGCCCGGTTCGAGCCCTTCGGCGCTGCGGAAGCTGATGGTGATCTCGGGGCCGCGGTCGAATACCGACTTCACCACCAGGCCGATGCCGATCAGTGCCGCCACCAGCGGCACCAGCCAGACCAGCGAGGGCAGCCAGCCGCTGCGGCGCGTGACGACGGCCTCGGGCAGCTCGGGCGGGGTGGGCTGGTTCGGGTCGGGTTGCGGGCCTTGCGGACTATTCATGGTGTTTTCCAGAGGTGACGACGTGATCCCAGATCAGGCGGGGATCGAACTGCATCGCGGCGAGCATGGTGAGGATCACTACCGAGCCGAACGCGAGTGCGCCCGGGCCGGCGGTGATCTCGGCCAGCGAACGGAAGTGGACCAGCGCGACGGTCAGCGTGACGACGAAGATGTCGAGCATCGACCAGCGCCCGATCCGCTCGACGATGCGATACAGCCGGGTGCGCTGCACCGGCCGCAAGGCGGAACGGCGCTGCGCGGAGATCACCAGGATGGTCAGCGAGCCGAGCTTGAGCATCGGCACCAGGATGCTGGCGACGAACACCATCATGGCCAGCGGCCAGTCGCCCGACACCCAGAAATAGACCACCCCGCTCATGATCGTGTCTTCCTGCGCGCCGACGATCGAGGCGGTGCGCATGATCGGCAGCAGGTTGGCGGGAATATACAGGATCGCGGCGGCCAGCAGCAGCGCCCAGGTGCGCGCGATGCTGTCGGGCTTGCGCAGGTGCAGGGCGGTGCCGCAGCGCACGCAGCGCTCGGCCGGATGCGCCTGAGCTCGCGCGAGCTTCTGCACGTGGCCGCAGGCATGGCAGCTCGCCATGCCCGCGCGTGCGGCGGAGGTGATCTTCATCGGCGCGGTGCTCCGGGGTGGCCGGCTGCGGCCGCGCCGCCGGCCGGGGCAACGGTTGGCGCGGTGGGCTGGCGGCGCGGCGCGGCGCGCGCGGATCTCGTCGGCGAGGTCCCACAGCGCGCGCGGTTCGAACATCATCACTGCGGCGAGCATCAGGGTCAGCGCGCCGAACGCGAACAGCGCCGCCTCCGGCACCACGCGCGCCAGACTCACCATCTTGACGATGGTCACCAGGATGCCCAGCATGAACACCTCGATCATGCCCCAGGGGCGTACCAGCTGGATCGCTCGCAGCACCGCGTTGAAGGCCAGCGGCACGCGGCCGGCGCGCAGCGAGAGCAGCACGTAGAGCAGGGCGGCCATCTCGATCAGCGGGAACAGCAGGGTCGAGCAGAACACCATCACCGCCACCAGCTGCATGTCCTGGTTCCACAGCGCCTCGAGCGCGCCGAGCAGGGTGGTCTGCACGCGCATGCCGTTGACGTCCATCTCGAGGATCGGGAAGGTCTGGGCGATCACGAAGGTGATCAGGGCGGCCAGCGTCAGGGCGCAGATGCGCTCGATCTGGTTGGCGGTATTGCGGTAGAGCAGCGCGTCGCAGCGCGGGCAACGGGCGCTGTCCTTGCCGCTAAGCTGTGTTTTGTGCAACAGTGCGTCGCACTCATGACAGGCAATCAGGTCGTGTGTTTCCATCTCGGAGGCCGGTTGCGCGCCATCATGGGGGACGCGGGGACGGGTTGGAACCCGCGCCAATCTTACCAAAACGCGATTTTTGCGGTGTCGAGCCCCGACTGGGGGGCGCTGCGCCCGGTCGTGCCGAGATGTGTCGGACGAGCCAGATTCTGACCGCCGCGCCAGTTTTCAGTTTCCTCGCCTGTCAGATTGTTGCGGTAGCATGGCGGCCTTGAATGCGTCGGCATCCTAAAGGCAGGGCCGGCGCCGCGTCCCGCACCATCCGAGGCTTTCCGTTATGGCATCGTCGCTCACGCTGAACCGGCCGGACACTTATACGCCCACCGCGATGGCGCTGCACTGGCTGATCGCGTTGCTGATCATCTGCGGTTTCTCGCTGGGCTGAGTGATGACCGATATTCCCGGTTTCACGCCCACCAAGCTCAAGTATTTCTCCTGGCACAAGTGGATCGGCGTGACGGTGTTTGCGCTGGCCGTGATCCGCGTGCTGTGGCGCGCCACCCACGCGGCGCCGCCGCTGCCGGCCGGCACCTCGCGCCTGGCCAAGGGCGCCGCGCATGCCGTGCATGGCCTGCTCTACCTGCGGATGCTGGCGATCCCGATCACCGGCTACCTCTATAGCTCGGCCTCGAACATCCCGGTGGTCTATCTCGGGCTGGTGCCGCTGCCGCGCCTGATCGATCCCGATCCGGTCCTGAAGGAAACGCTGAAGACGCTGCACATCTTCCTCAACTACACGCTGCTCGCGCTGGTGGCGCTGCACGTGCTGGCCGCGCTCAAGCACCAGATCGTCGACCGCGACGGGGTGACCTTGCCCGCGAATTTCGTATCCCTTAGCCGAGGCGACTATGCCGCCCGCTGAGCAGCGTACCAATGTCGTT
>JAYFRU010000121.1:0-8480 GCA_040946965.1 Burkholderia sp.
GTCCTCATCAAGCAGGTGATGAGATCTATAACGCACGACGGCCATTTCCGTTGTCATGATTTACGAATTACTCAATAGTTTATATCGGCGACGCGACGCGTCCCCGAGGCCCGGGACGGCGGGCGACGGCGAGCATGGTCGATCCCGCATTCGGGTAACATGCGGCAGGCAGACGGGGCGGCGCGCCGACGCAGGTAGCCGGCTCGGTCTCGTCCGATCCCGCGATTTTGCTGAAGCTGCCCACGGCGGCACCGAAGCATGATCATTACTTCGCTGCTCGACACCGACCTGTACAAGTTCACGATGATGCAGGTGGTGTTGCATCACTTCCCGGCCGCCAACGTCGAATACCGCTTCCGTTGCCGGACCCCCGGGGTCGACCTGGTCCCCTATATCGACGAGATCCGGGACGAGGTGCGCGGCCTGTGCCATCTGCGCTTCACCGAGGTCGAGCTCGACTACCTGCGCCAGATGCGCTTCATCAAGGGCGACTTCGTCGAGTTCCTGGCGCTGTTCCACCTCAACGAGAAGTACATCGAGATCTCGCCCTCGCCCAAGGGCAACGGCGAGATCGATATCGCGATCCGCAGCCCCTGGCTGCACACGATCCTGTTCGAGATCCCGGTGCTGGCGATCGTCAACGAGGTATATTTCCGCAACACGCAAAGCAATCCCGACTACGGCGAGGGCCGCGAGCGGCTTCGCGACAAGATCAAGCTGCTGGGCGCCAAGCCCGAGTTCGCCGACTGCAAGATCGCCGACTACGGCACGCGCCGCCGCTTCTCGAAGGTTTGGCACGAGGAGGTGGCGCTGACGCTGCGCGATGGGCTGGGCGCGCAGTTCGCCGGCACCAGCAATGTCTATTACGCGATGAAGCACGGCATCACGCCGCTCGGCACCATGGCGCACGAGTACCTGCAGGCCTGCCAGGCGCTCGGCCCGCAGCTGCGCGATTCGCAGATCTACGGCCTGGAGATGTGGGCCAAGGAATATCGCGGCGACCTCGGCATCGCGCTGTCCGACGTCTACGGCATGGACGCCTTCCTGCGCGACTTCGACATGTACTTCTGCAAGCTGTTCGATGGCGCGCGCCACGATTCGGGCGATCCCTTCGAGTGGGGCGAGCGCATGCTGAGCCACTACGAGGCGAACCGCTGTGACCCGCGCACCAAGGTGCTGGTGTTCTCGAACGCGCTCGACATCCCGAAGGTGCTGCAGCTCTACGAACGCTTCCGCGATTGCTGTCGGCTCGCCTTCGGCGTCGGCACCAACCTGACCAACGACCTTGGCTACCGGCCGCTGCAGATCGTCATCAAGATGGTTCGCTGCAACGGCCAGCCGGTCGCCAAGCTGTCCGATTCGCCGGGCAAGAGCATGTGCGACGACAAGGCCTATCTGGCCTATCTGCGCCAGGTGTTCGGGATCGCCCAGCCGGTCGAGGACGAGGCCGGCAAGTAAGCGTGCTCGCGCCGGGCCGCTCGGCGCGGCGCCCTCCGACGCGATGGGCCGCCGCTATAATCGGGCCTTGCCATCGCCACGCTCACGAGGATCGCCCATGGACACGTCGGCCGCCCGCCGCAACATCTTCGCGCGCATCCGTGCCGCCCAGGGACGTCCGGCCGAACCCGAGGCGCTCGAACGCGAGCAGCTCGCCGATTACCTCGAGCGTCATCCGGCCGGCCCGCGCCCGCCGATGCCGGAGGACAGCGCCGGGCTGCTCGCGCGCTTCACCGAGGAAGCCGAACGGATGTCGACCACGGTCGAGGCGGTCGACACGCTCGCCGAGGTGCCGGCCGCCGCCGCGCGCTACCTGCAGGCCCGCTCGCTGGCCGCGCGGGCGATCGCCTGGCGCAGCCTGGCCGCGATCGACTGGGCCTCGGCCGGCCTCGAGGTGGCCTTGCGCAAGCCCGTCGAGGGCGACCTGGTCGGCATCACCGGCTGCTTCTGCGCGACCGCCGAGACCGGCTCGCTTGTGCTGCTGTCGGGCCCGGATACCTATGCCTCGGCGGCGCTGCTGCCGGAAACCCACCTGGTGGTGGTGCCGGCCTCGCGCATCGTCGCCGGCCACGAGGACGCCTTCGTGCTGATCCGCGCCGAACGGGGCGAGCTGCCGCGCGCGGTCAATATCGTGTCGGGGCCGTCGCGCACCGGCGATATCGAGCAGACCATCATCCTCGGCGCGCATGGCCCGTATCGCGTGCACGCGATCATCGTGCGCGGCGCATGAGGGCCGTCGCGCGCGTCGTCCATTCCTTTCCTGATGCGTCGAACCTGCTGCCGCCGGCAGGTCGCGGCCGCCTTGTCGATCCCATGACCGTCCACCGATCCGATTCCATCGCTGCCTGCGGCGTTTCTCGCCGCGCCGCGCCCTGGCTCGCCCTGTTCGTGCTGCTGCTGACGACGGCGCCAGCGCCGGCCTCGGCGGCCACGCTCGACGGCGCGAGCCTGTCCGCGCTGTGGGGCCTGCCGTTCGCCGGCATGCTGCTGTCGATCGCGCTGTTCCCGTTGATCGCCAACTCGTTCTGGCATCACCATTACGGCAAGATCGCGGCGGCCTGGGCACTGCTGTTCCTGCTACCGTTCGCGGCCGCGTTCGGCGCGGCCACGGCAGGCGCCACCCTGGTCCATGCGCTGCTCGAGGAGTACGTCCCCTTCATCGTGCTACTGAGCGCCCTCTATACCGTGGCGGGCGGCATCTGCGTGCACGGCGAGCTGCGCGCCTCGCCGGCGCTCAATACCGCGCTGCTCGCGCTGGGCACCGTGCTGGCGAGCCTGATGGGCACCACCGGCGCGGCGATGCTGCTGATCCGGCCGTTGCTGCGCGCCAACGCGGCGCGTGAGCGCGTGGTGCACGTGGTGGTGTTCTTCATCTTCCTGGTCGCGAACGCGGGCGGCGTGCTCTCGCCGCTCGGCGATCCGCCGCTGTTCCTCGGTTTCCTGAACGGCGTCGATTTCTTCTGGACCACAATTCATCTCGCGCTGCCCACGCTGTTCATCTGCGGCGTGCTGCTGGCGCTGTTCAACGTGCTCGATGCCTGGCGCTTCCATCGCGACGGCCGCGGCGCCGTCACGCTGCCGCGCGACCCCGCGCTTAGCGCCGCGTCCGAGCCGATCCGCATCGACGGCAAGCGCAACTTCGTGCTGCTCGGCGCGATCGTCGCGCTGGTGCTGATGAGCGGCATCTGGAAACCCGACATCCGTTTCGACGTGTTCGGCACCGAGATGGCCCTGCAGAACGCCGTGCGCGACCTGGCCCTGGCGGCGCTCGCGCTGCTCTCGCTGGCGATCACGCCGCGCTCGGCGCGCGAGGGCAATGCCTTCGACTGGGCGCCGATCGAGGAGGTCGCCAAGCTGTTCGCCGGCATCTTCGTGACCATCGCGCCGGTGATCGTGATCCTGCGCGCGGGTGCCGACGGCGCCTTCGCGCCGATCGTCCACCTGGTCACGGCCGACAACGGCGAGCCGATTGTGCCGATGCTGTTCTGGGCCACCGGGCTGCTGTCGTCCTTCCTCGACAATGCGCCGACCTACCTCGTATTCTTCAACCTCGCCGGCGGCGACGCGTCCACGCTGATGACGAGCGGCGCGGCCGCGCTCGCGGCGATCTCGGCCAGCGCGGTGTTCATGGGCGCGAACAGCTATATCGGCAATGCGCCGAACTTCATGGTGAAGGCGATCGCCGAATCGCGCGGGATCCGGATGCCGAGCTTCTTCGCCTACCTGGGCTGGTCGTTCGGCATCCTGGTGCCGGTGTTCGCGCTGGCGACGTGGCTCTTCTTCGCCGGCTGAGCAAGGGTTTCGGGAAGGGTTTCAATACGGGTTGCGTGGCGCGGCCCGACGGCGCGGATCCGGCACCGTTGGCCGTGCGCGGTTGACGGAGGCGTGCAATGCAGAAAATCCTGGTGGCGCGTTCGATCTTTCCGGACGTGATCGAGCGGCTCGAACAACATTTCGAGGTGGACTGGAACGATGGCGACGCGCTCGCGCCCGAGGCGCTGACTGCGGGCGACCCGATCGGCGCGGCCACGCTGGCGGCCGCGCCGAAGCTGCGGGTGGTCGCCAACATGGCGGTCGGCTACAACAACTTCGACATGGCCGCCTTCAACGCGGCGAACGTGCTCGGCACCAATACGCCCGACGTGCTCAACGAGACCACCGCCGATTTCGGCTGGGCGCTGATGATGGCGACCGCGCGGCGCATCGCCGAATCCGAGCACTGGCTGCGAGCCGGCCAGTGGCACAAATGGACCTTCGACAGCTTCCTCGGCCGCGACATCCACGGTGCCACGCTCGGCGTGATCGGCATGGGCCGTATCGGCCAGGCGCTGGCGCGGCGCGCGCGCGGCTTCAACATGCGGGTGGTCTATCACAACCGCTCGCGCGTCGCACCCGGGATCGAGGCCGAGCTGAACGCCGAGTACCTGAGCAAGGAAGCGCTGCTGCGACAGGCCGATCACGTGGTGCTGGTGCTGCCTTACACCAAGGAGAACCATCACACCATCGGTGCGGCCGAACTCGCGCTGATGAAGCCGAGCGCGACGCTGACCAATATCGCGCGCGGCGGCATCGTCGACGATGCGGCGCTGGCGGCGGCGCTGCGCGAGCGGCGCATCGCGGCGGCCGGCCTCGACGTGTTCGAAGGCGAGCCGAGCGTGCATCCGGCGCTGCTCGACGTGCCCAACGTGGTGCTCACGCCGCATATCGCCAGCGTGACCGAGGCGACCCGCCGCGCGATGGCGAACCTCGCGGCCGACAACCTGATCGCGGCGCTCGGTGTCGGGCCGCGTGCCGGCCGCCCGCCCAATCCGATCAACCCCGACGTGATCGGCAAGGCGCGCGCATGACGATGCCGGTTCTGCTGGGCGCGCTGGTGGTGCTGGCGGTGGCGCTGGTGGTCGCGCTGCTGGTGATCTGGCGCGGCGCGGGCTGCGGTGCTGAAGGCGAGGGCTGGCTCGGCGAGCGCCTCGACGACGTGCAGGATGCCCAGGCGCATGCGATCGAGCGGCTCGAGCGCTCGCTGCGCGGCGAGCTCGCCGACAGTGCGCGGGCCTCGCGCGGCGAGCTGTCGGGCAGCTTCGCCCAGCTGCAGCAGACGCTGGCCGCGCAGATGACGAGCGTGGCCACCGTGCAGAACCAGCAGATCGACGGCTTCGCGCAGCAGCTCGCCAAGCTGGTCGCGGCGAACACGCAGCAGTTCGAGGCGGTGCGCGAGGGCTTGCGGCAGCAGGCGCAGCTCGCGCGCGACGAGCAGGGCGCGGCGCTTCGCCATTTCGGCACGCTGCTGAACCAGCAGCTCGCGCAGTTGAGCGAGGCCAACGACCGACGCCTGGGCGAGGTGCGTGCCACGCTCGAGCAGCGTCTCAAGGAGATCGAGGCCAACAATGCCGTGAAGCTCGAGGAGATGCGCCGCACCGTCGACGAGAAGCTGCACGCCACGCTCGAGCAGCGACTCGGCGAATCGTTCCGGCTGGTGTCCGAGCGGCTCGAGCAGGTCCATCGCGGGCTCGGCGAGATGCAGACGCTGGCGGCCGGCGTGGGCGACCTGAAGAAGGTGCTGACCAATGTGAAGACGCGCGGCACCTGGGGCGAGGTCCAGCTCGAGGCCTTGCTCGAACAGATGCTGACGCCCGACCAGTACGCGAAGAACGTCGCCACCGTGCCGCGGTGCAGCGCGCGCGTCGAGTTCGCGATCCGGCTGCCCGGGCGCGAGCACGATGCGCAGCCGGTCTGGCTACCGGTGGACGCGAAATTCCCGCGCGAGGATTACGAGCGCCTGATCGATGCGCAGGAGCGTGCCGACGCGGCGGCGGTGGAGGAGGCGGCGCGCGCGCTGGAGCTGCGCATCCGCGCGGAGGCGAAGAGCATCGCGGAGAAGTACGTGTCGCCGCCGCACACGACCGATTTTGCCTTGCTGTTCCTGCCGACCGAGGGCCTGTATGCCGAGATCCTGCGGCGGCCCGGGCTGACCGATCAGTTGCAGCGCGACTATCGCGTCACGGTGGCGGGGCCGACCACCCTGACGGCCCTGCTCAACAGCCTGCAGATGGGTTTTCGCACGCTCGCCATCGAGCGGCGAACGAGCGAGGTGTGGCAGGTGCTGGGCGCGGTGAAGACCGAGTTCGGCAAGTTCGGCGAGGTGCTGGCGCGCACCAAGGCGCAGCTGGAAACTGTCACGCGCTCGATCGAATCGGCCGAGCAGCGCACGCGTGTGATGCACCGCAAGCTCAAGGATGTCGAGGCGCTGCCCGGCGATCAGGCTACCGGTCTGCTCGGCGAGGCCTCGGGCGAGGCCGATCCCGACGAAGCCTGAGGTGCCGCCGCTGGAACGCCCCGTGCAACGGGGCGAGGCAGCCGGCGCGGCTTATTCGTCGCCGGGCACCGGCTGGGCGAGCGCATCGAGCGCCTCGCCCGTCACGCGCACCACGCGCCAGTCGGACAGCACGGTGGCGCCCATCCGTTCGTAGAAATCGATTGCCTGGCGGTTCCAGTCGAGCACGGTCCACTCGAAGCGGCCGCACTTGCGCTCGACCGCGAGCGCGGCCACCGCGCGCAGCAACCGCGTGCCGAGGCCGGTGCCGCGGCAGGCCGGCTTGACGTAGAGGTCCTCGAGATAGAGGCCGCGCTTGCCGACGAAGGTCGAGTAGTTCTGGAAGTAGAGCGCGTAGCCCACCACCTCGTTGTCGTGCGTCGCGACCAGCGCGCCGGCCGCAGGGTTCAGGCCGAACAGCGCGTCGGCGAGATCGGCCTCGGTGGCGACGAACAGGTGCGTGAGCGATTCGAACTGGGCCAGCTCGCGCGTCAGCGCGACGAGATCGGCGACATCGCCAGGCTCCGCGTCGCGAATCGCGAAGTTCATGCCTCCTCCTGCACGTCGGACAGCACGATCTCGATGCCGCCGAAGCGCGAGGCAACCCAGTTGTAGGCATGGCAGGCGATCCACAGCAGCACGAAGCCGAGGATCGCGTTCAGCAGCAGGGCGCTGAAGATGGTGCTCAGCTCGACCGAGCCGAAACGCACGAACGCGACGACGATCCCCAGCAGCACGATCGGCACGCTGAAGGTCAGGTAGACGAGGATCAATGCCTTGGCCGTCTGCCCTGCCGCGATCGAGGAAATTTGCTTTTTCATAATCGAGTTGCCCCGTAAGTGCTGATAGTGGTGAATCTCAGAGTGCGCCAGCGAACGGGAGGATCTCCACGGTCGCGCCGGCCTCGACGCGGGCCAACTCCGCGCCGATCACGATGAAGCAGTTCGCGTCGCTGAGGCCCTGCAGCGATGCCAAGCTCTGCGACTCCGCCGGCGTCACCTGCCAGTTGCCGTTGGCCTCGCGCGAGGCGATCCCGCGCAGGAAATCGATGCGGCCCGCGCGCCCATCAGCGTGAGCAGGGCGTCGCGCACGATCACCTGGAAGGTCGCCGCGACCGCCACTGGATTGCCGGGCAGGCCGAAGAACAGCGCGGCGCGGCCGGCGCCAGGTGTCCGCAGGCCAGCGAGCGGGCGGCCCGGGCGCATCGCCAGGCTCGCGAAGCGGATCTGGCCGAGCCGGCCGAGCAGCTCGCGCGTGAAGTCGGCATCGACGACCGAGACGCCACCCGAGGTGATCACCACGTCGGCACGCGCGGCTGCGTCGCACAGCGCGGCTTCCAGCGCGGCCGGATCGTCGCGCACGATGCCGCAGTCGATCGCCTCGACGCCGAGCGTCGCCAGCATGCCGAACAGCGTCGCGCGGTTGCTGTCGTAGCGGCCGCCCGCGCCGAGCGGCTCGCCCGTGCGCGCAGCTTGTCGCCGGTCGACAGGCAGGCCACGCGCAAGCGGCGCCGCACCCGTCACCTGGCCGATGCCGAGCGAGGCCAGCAGGCCGAGATCGGCGGGCCGCACGAGGCGGCCGGCCTCGAGCACGGTCGCGCCGCGCGGCAGATCCTCGCCGGCGCGACGGCAGTTGGCGCCCGGCGTGACGGCGGCCGCCTCGAAGCGCACCAGCGTGTCGCTCGCGCTCACGCGTTCCTGCGGGATCACGGTATCGCAGCCGAGCGGCATGGGCGCACCGGTCATGATGCGCACGCAGGCGCCGGCCGGCGTCGCGCCCGGGTGCGGATGGCCCGCCAGGGCGATGCCGGTCACCGCCAGGCTCAGCTCACTCTCGCGCGCGGCGGCCAGCGCGGCGCCGTCGAAGGCGTAGCCGTCCATCGACGAATTGTCGTAGGCCGGCACGTCGAGCGGCGAGGCGAGCGCCTCGGCCAGCACGCGGCCGAGCGCCTCGCCGAGCGTGACCCGCTCCGTTTCCGTGACCGGCACGAGTTCGCGCAGCGCGAGCGCGCGGGCGGCGTCGACGGACAGGATTTCGGGATTGGCTTGGGCTGGCGACGAGTGCGTGGTCATGGCTGAAGAGGCGCCGCTAGGCGGATCGGGGGGGGGGGGGGGGGGGGGGGGGGGGGGGGGGGGGGGGGGGGGGGGGGGGGGGGGGGGGGGGGGGGGGGGGG
>JAYFRU010000122.1:0-8416 GCA_040946965.1 Burkholderia sp.
TCTCGTCCTGGCAGGCAAGCGAAAGAAAGTCGCCCTGGTCGCCGCCATGCGCAAGCTGTTGACCATCATCAACGCCACCGCCAAACATCGCGTCGACTGGAATCCCGACTTTCATATCGCTTGACTCTCAAGACGGTTGCTCACGGCAGGAGCACGCGCATGAAAACCGTCGGCGACATCCTCGAGGCCTTCACGGTCACGACCGCGCGCCCGGGCTTCAATCACCACGAGGAAAACGGCCAGACGGCCTTCGAAACCCTCACCGAAGCCTCGTTTCCGGGCAAGTGGAAGATCCTGTATTTCTATCCGCGCGATTTCAGCCCGGCCTGCGCGAGCGGGATCGTCACGTTCGCGCGGCTGCAGCGGCAGTTCGAGGAACGCGACGCGGTGCTGCTGGGCGGCAGTTCGGACAACGAATTCGTCAAGCTGGCCTGGCGCCGCGAGCATCCGGAACTGGACCGGCTCAACCATCACGCCTTCGGCGACGTGAAGGGCGAGCTGATCGACCAACTGGGCGTGCGCGACCGCGATGCCGGCGTGGCGCTGCGCGCCAGCTTCATCGTCGATCCGGACAACACGATCCAGCATGTCTCGGTCAGCAAGCTGGAGGTGGGATGAAATCCCGAGGAGATCCTGCGCCTCCTCGATGCCCTGAGGACAGGCGAGGCATGACCGGGCACGGCCCCGCGAGGGGGCATCGGCACCGGTGGATCCCGGCAGGCGCCAGCAGAAGTGGAGAGCCGCCAGGCAGGCAAACCGGCATCGCGCACCACGGCGGGGCACGATGCCGGCGGGGCGATTACGCGCCTTCGCGCACCAGCAGCGCGGCGGCCTGGGCCTCGATGCCCTCGCCACGGCCGAGATAACCGAGCTTCTCGTTGGTCTTGGCCTTGACGTTGACGCGATCGAGCGGCAAGCCCAGATCCTCGGCGATATTGGCGCGCATCGCGTCGATGTGCGGCGCGAGCTTGGGCACCTGGGCGATCACGGTGGTATCGACGTTGCGGATCGTGAAGCCGGCGGCAGCGATACGTTTGGCGCATTCGCGCAGCAACACGCGGCTGTCGGCGCCCTTGAACTGCGCGTCGGTGTCCGAGAAGTGCCGGCCGATATCGCCGAGCGCGGCCGACCCGAACAGCGCGTCGGTCAGCGCGTGGAGCAGCACGTCGGCGTCCGAGTGGCCGAGCAGGCCGCGCTCGTAGGGGATCGTCACGCCGCCGATGATGAGCGGTCGCCCGGGAACCAGTTGGTGTACGTCGCAGCCTTGTCCGATTCTGATGTCCATGCTGAGTCTGGTTCGTGGTGAAGGTGGATCAGGAGGCATTCGCCGGCCGCGACAGGAATGCCTCGGCCAGGTCGAAATCCCCGGGGTACGTGACCTTGAAGTTGCGCAGGTTGCCCTGCACCACGCGCGGCGCGTGGCCGGCCCATTCGATCGCGCTGGCCTCGTCGGTCAGGTCGTGGCCGTCGCGCTCGGCGGCGAGGATCGCCTCGCGCAGCATGCCGATGCGGAACATCTGCGGCGTCTGCGCCTGCCAGAGCCCGTCGCGCGCCTCGGTGCGGGCGATCTCGTCGCCGCCGGCCGGCACGCGCTTGAGCGTGTCGGCCACCGGCAGCGCGACGATGCCGCCCACCGGGTCGTCCTTCAGCGTCGAGATCAGCGTGCGGATCAGTGCCGGCGTGATGCCCGGGCGCGCCGCGTCGTGCACCAACACCCAGTCGGCGTCGGTCGCGCCGAACTCGGTCAGCTGCATCAGCCCATTGAGCACCGAGGCCTGGCGCGAGGCGCCGCCGCAGCGGCTGACCGCGAAGCGCAGGCCGGAAAAGCGACGCGCGTCGAAGTGCGGATCGTCGGGGGAGATCACCACCAGGGTCTGCGCGAGCTCGCTGAGCGCATCGAAGGCAGCCAGCGTATAGTCCAGCAGCGCGCGACCGGCGAGCGTGCGGTACTGCTTGGGCAGCGCCGAGCTGGAGCGGCTGCCGGTGCCGGCGCAGGGAATCAGGGCGAAAAGTCGGGGAGTCACGAGAGCGAACGCCGGTAATAGGGAAATCGAAGCACGGATTTTATAATAGGTCTTTCGCCTCGGCCGCCGTGCCGCTCGCCGCGCCCCGGCGCACGCCATTCCAGCCTCGTCCATGCCAGAAAACGCCAGCACCCCGTCGTCCCCCGTCGCACTCGTGAAACCGGGACAGCGCTTCGCCTTCGACGGCGCGCACGGCTCCGCCGATGCCCTCGCGATCGCCCGCTACCTGTTGGCCCACCAGGGCGAGGTGCCGCTGCTCGCGGTGATCTGCGCCAATGCCGTCGACGCCCAGCGGCTCTCGCAGGAAATCGGCTTCTTCTCGCCGAGCGCGCGCGTGCGCCTGCTGCCGGACTGGGAAACCCTGCCCTACGACACCTTCTCGCCGCACCAGGATCTGGTTTCGGAGCGGCTGGCCACCTTGCACGATCTCGGCGAGGGGCGCTGCGACATCCTGCTGGTGCCGGCCACCACCGCGCTCTACCGGATGCCGCCGGCCTCCTTCCTGGCCGCCTACACCTTCGCCTTCACCCAGGGCGAGCGGCTCGACGAGGCGAAGTTCAAGGCGCAGCTGACGCTGGCCGGCTACGAGCACGTCAGCCAGGTGGTGCGCCTGGGCGAATACTGCGTGCGCGGCTCGCTGATCGACCTGTTCCCGATGGGCTCGCCGCTGCCCTACCGGATCGACCTGTTCGACGACCAGGTCGACTCGATCCGCGCCTTCGATTCCGACACGCAGCGCAGCCTCTACCCGGTGCGCGACGTGCGCCTGCTGCCGGGCCGCGAGTTCCCGTTCGACGAGGCGGCCCGCACCGCCTTCCGCAGCCGCTGGCGCGAGACCTTCGAGGGCGACCCGAGCCGCGCGCCGATCTACCGCGATATCGGCAACGGCGTGCCCTCGGCCGGCATCGAGTACTACCTGCCGCTGTTCTTCGAGGACACCGCCACGCTGTTCCACTACCTGCCGCCGCGCGCGCACCTGGTGTTCAGCGGCGACCTGGACACCGCGATCCGCCGCTTCACGGCCGATACCCGACAGCGCTACAACTTCCTGTCGCACGACCGCGAGCGGCCGATCCTCGAGCCGCAGCGCCTGTTCCTGTCCGACGACGATTTCTACACGCTCGCCAAACCCTTCGCGCGCGTGGTGCTGCCGGCCCAGGCACCGGGCGGCTGGGCCAACGCGCTGCCGCCACTGGCGCTGGAGCGCCAGGCCGACGATCCGCTCGCCACGCTGCGCGCCTACCTCGCCAGCACGCCGAACCGCGTGCTGTTCACGGTCGAATCGGCGGGTCGCCGCGAGACCATCGCGCAATTGTTCGCCGAGCACGGGCTGCGCCCGGTCGGCAACGACAGCTACGCGTCCTGGCTGGTCAGCGACGAGCGTTTCGCGCTCGGCGTGGCGCCGCTGACCAGCGGCTTCGCGGTGCCCGGCGAGGGTTACGCGATCGTCACCGAGACCGAGCTGTACGGCGCCACCGGCCGCCGCCCGGGCCGGCGCCGCCAGGAGCAGGCCAGCAACGTCGACGCGATGGTGCGCGACCTCTCCGAGCTCAAGGTAGGCGACCCGGTGGTGCATACGCAGCACGGCATCAGCCGCTACATGGGGCTGGTGTCGATGGATCTCGGCGAGGGCGATACCGAGTTCCTGCATCTCGAATACGCCGGCGAGAGCAAGCTCTACGTGCCGGTATCGCAACTGCACGTGATCTCGCGCTACAGCGGCGCAGATCCCGACAGCGCGCCGCTGCACTCGCTCGGTTCGGGCCAGTGGGAACGCGCCAAGCGCCGCGCCGCGCAGCAGATCCGCGATACCGCAGCCGAGCTGCTCAACCTCTACGCGCGCCGTGCCGCGCGCGAGGGCCATGCCTTCGCGCTCGAACCACGCGACTACGTGAAGTTCGCCGAGAGCTTCGGCTTCGAGGAGACGCCCGACCAGGCCGCCGCGATCGCTGCCGTGATCGGCGACATGACCAGCGGCAAGCCGATGGACCGGCTGGTCTGCGGCGACGTCGGCTTCGGCAAGACCGAGGTGGCGCTGCGCGCGGCCTTCATCGCCGTGATGGGCGGCAAGCAGGTGGCCCTGCTCTCGCCCACCACGCTGCTGGCCGAGCAGCACACGCAGACCTTCATCGACCGCTTCGCCGACTGGCCGGTGCGGGTGGCCGAGCTGTCGCGCTTCAAGTCGACCAAGGAAGTCAATGCCGCGATCGGCCAGATCAACGAGGGCAGCGTCGACATCGTGATCGGCACCCACAAGCTGCTGTCCTCGGACGTGCAGTTCAAGCGGCTGGGCCTGGTCATCATCGACGAGGAGCACCGCTTCGGGGTGCGCCAGAAGGAAGCGCTCAAGGCGCTGCGCGCCGAGGTGGACGTGCTCACGCTGACCGCCACGCCGATCCCGCGCACGCTGGGCATGGCGCTGGAAGGCCTGCGCGACTTCTCGGTGATCGCCACCGCGCCGCAGAAGCGGCTGGCGATCAAGACCTTCGTGCGGCGCGAGGAAGACAGCGTGATCCGCGAGGCGATGCTGCGCGAGTTGAAGCGCGGCGGCCAGGTCTACTTCCTGCACAACGAGGTCGAGACCATCGAGAACCGCAAGGCGATGCTCGAGGAGCTGGTGCCCGAGGCGCGCATCTCGATCGCGCACGGCCAGATGCACGAGCGCGAGCTCGAGCGCGTGATGCGCGACTTCGTCGGCCAGCGCGCCAACGTCCTGCTCTGCACCACCATCATCGAGACCGGCATCGACGTGCCGAGCGCGAACACCATCATCATGCATCGCGCCGACAAGTTCGGCCTGGCGCAGCTGCACCAGCTGCGCGGGCGCGTCGGCCGCTCGCATCACCAGGCCTACGCCTACCTGCTGGTGCACGATCCGCAGGCGCTGACCAAGCAGGCACAGCGCCGGCTCGAGGCGATCCAGCAGATGGAGGAGCTCGGCTCGGGCTTCTACCTGGCGATGCACGACCTGGAGATCCGCGGCACCGGCGAGGTGCTCGGCGACAAGCAATCGGGCGAGATCCACGAGATCGGCTTCCAGCTCTACACCGACATGCTCAACGACGCGGTCAAGGCGCTCAAGAACGGCCGCGAGCCGGACCTGCTCGCGCCGCTGGGCGCCACCACCGAGATCAACCTGCATACCCCGGCGATCCTGCCGGCCGACTACTGCGCCGACGTGCAGGAACGCCTGTCGCTCTACAAGCGGCTGGCGAACTGCGAGGACGGCGAGTCGATCGACGCGATCCAGGAGGAGCTGATCGACCGCTTCGGCAAGCTGCCGCAGCAGGCCAATGCGCTGGTCGAGACGCACCGGCTGCGGCTGGCCGCCAAGCCGCTCGGCATCAGCAAGATCGACGCGAGCGAGGCCGTGATCGGCCTGCAGTTCGTGCCGAGCCCGCCGATCGACCCGATGCGTATCATCGAGATGGTGCAGAAGCATAAGCACGTCAAGCTCGCCGGCCAGGACAAGCTGCGCATCGAGACACGCACGCCCGACCTGGCGATCCGCGTCTCGACCATCAAGGAAACGCTGCGCGCGCTCGGCCTGCCCTCGGGCGGACAGAAAGCCGGCGCACGCTGAACGGCGCACCGGCGGCGGGCGCTAGCGGCGGATCCCGCCGCCCGCACCGGCAACGGCGGATTGTCCGCTGACGCGGGAAAAATCGTGTTGCAGCGCAAGGCGGCCCGCGAACGCGGGCCGCAGCGTTTTTGACGTATGATTTTCCCGTTGCCATCCGGAGTTTCACCATGCCTTCCGTCGACGCCGCCGCGCCGCCCGCCCATACCGCCGCTCCCGCCTCCGATAGCTCCATCAGCCTCGACTGGGTCCGCAACCTGGTCGCGATGGAGACCACCAGCCGCGTACCGAACCTCGGCCTGATCGAAACCGTGCGCGACGCGCTGGCCGAGCGCGGCATCGCCTCGACGCTGACGCACGACAAGCGCGAGGGCTGGGCCAACCTGTTCGCGACGATCCCTGCTCACGACGGCGCCACCGACGGCGGCGTGGTGCTGTCCGGGCACACCGACGTGGTGCCGGTCGACGGCCAGGACTGGGACAGCGACCCGTTCGCGCCGGCCATCCGCGACGGCCGGCTGTACGGGCGCGGCACCTGCGACATGCAGGGCTTCATCGGCGCGGCGCTCGCGCTGGTGCCCGAAATGCAGGCCGCCAGGCTCGCCAAGCCGATCCACTTCGCGCTGTCCTACGACGAGGAAATCGGCTGCGCGGGCGCCCCGCTGCTGATCGCCGACCTCAAGCGGCGCGGCCTGAACCCGAGCGGCTGCATCGTCGGCGAGCCGACCAGCATGCGCCCGATCATCGCCCACAAGGGCATCAATACCTACCGCTGCTGCGTGCGCGGGCACGCCGCGCACTCTTCGCTGACCCCCAAGGGGCTCAACGCGATCGAATACGCGGCGCGGCTGATCTGCCATATCCGCGACATCGCCGACGAATTCCGCGCCAAGGGCCCGTTCGACGAGCTCTACGACGTGCCGTTCACCACCGCGCAGACCAGCCAGATCCAGGGCGGCAACGCGATCAACACGGTGCCGGCCGAATGCCGTTTCTCCTTCGAGTTCCGCAACCTGCCGACGCTCGATCCCGAGGCGATCTTCGCGAGGATCGACGCCTACGCGCGCGATACGCTGCTGCCGAAGATGCGCCGCGAGCACCCGGATGCGGCCATCGAGATCTCGAAGATCGCCTCGGCGCCGGGGCTCGACGCCGACGAGCAGGCCGCGATCACCCAGCTGGTGCGCGCGCTGACGGCCGACCAGTCGCAGCGCAAGGTCGCCTACGGCACCGAGGCGGGCCTGTTCGCCAATGCCGGCATCCCGAGCGTGGTGTGCGGCCCCGGCAACATCGAGCAGGCGCACAAGCCGAACGAATACGTCGAGCTGGCCCAGCTCGACGGCTGCGAACGCTTCCTGCGCAAGTTCATCTACTGCATGACCCTCGCCTGATCCGCCCGAACCGGCACGCGCCGTTCGCGGCGGGTGCCCCGCCCGCCGCCATGTCGACTCTCGCTCCCCCCACCGTCCACGCCGCCATCAACGGCGAACCGATCCCGACGCTCGACGACATCGCCGCCGAGCACTTCGCGCTGACGCCCTGGGTCTCGCGCACGCCGGTGTTCGAGCGTGCCGACCTGCCGGCGCTGGAAGGCATCCATGTCAACCTCAAGTTCGAGCTGCTGCAGGCCAGCGGCAGCTTCAAGGCACGCAGCGCCTTCGCGAACCTGCTGGCGCTGAGCGAGCCGCAGAAGCGGATCGGCGTGACCTGCGTGTCCTCGGGCAATCACGCGGCGGCCGTCGCCTACGCGGCGATGCGGCTCGGCCTCAGCGCCAAGGTGGTGATGCTCGACAGCGCCGGCACCGCGCCGCTCGCGCTGTGCCGCCAGTACGGCGCCGAGGTGGTGCTCGCGGCCGGCCGCGCCGATGCCTTCGAGCTGGTGCGGCGCATCGAGGCCGAGGAAGGCCGGCAGTTCATCCATCCCTTCAACGGCTATCGCACCATCCTCGGCACCGCCACGCTCGGCTACGAATGGGCCACCCAGGCGCCCGACCTCGATGCGGTGATCGTGCCGCGGTCGGCGGCGGCCTGGCGGCCGGCCTCGCCACCGCGCTGCGGCTGGCCAATCCGCGTGTGCGCGTGTGCGCGCGTGTACGGCGTCGAGCCGAGCGGCGCCGACGTGATGAGCCGCAGCTTCGCGGCCAACCGGCCGGTCGAGGCGCGCACGCCACGCACCATCGCCGACGCGCTGGCTGCGGCCATCCATACCGAGGAATACAGCTACGAGCTGTGCCGGCGGCATCTGGAGCTGCTCGTCACGGTCGACGACGATGCCTTGCGCGCGGCCATGCTGTACCTGTTCACGCACCTCAAGACCTCCGCCGAGCCGGCCTGCGCCGCGCCGATCGCGGCCCCTGCTCGGGCCGCTGCGCGAAACCCTGCAAGGGCCGGCGCGTGGGCGTGCTGCTGGCCGGCTCGAACATCGAGGCGCCGCGTTTCGCCGCCCATCTCGAGGACGCCCGGCGCGGCCACTGAGCGCCGCCACGTGGACGATATCCCCAGCTTGTGTTGAAGAGCCTGTGGACAAGCGCCTGACAAGCAAGCCAAGTGCTTGATCGGACAGGCTTTCGCCGCGCTGCCTCGAATCGGTCACGCCACCTGCGGGCCGACTCGCGTCGGACTTGACGCGGCCCCTGCCCGTCCTTCAGCCTCGCCGGGAATTCCTTGTGCGCTCAAGGGCTTGGGCCGCCTTCCCCGGGCTTATCAACAAGGATCTCAACACAAACTGTGGATAAATCGTAAGCGATCAGCGAACCCGCCCCTTGCGCCTCGGCGGCTGATCGGCTAGCGCTTACGCCTGCGGCTTGCGGAC
>JAYFRU010000123.1:0-8405 GCA_040946965.1 Burkholderia sp.
GCCTCGGGCTTCCTTCGGATTCGCAGTCGCCCACGACACCCTTGCCTCTGGCTAACACTTCCCCTTGTCGGGCGTGTGTGGGGAGGTGCTCGATTTGACACGGCGAGAACCGGTGCTCGAAATCAGCCCGAACGCCCGTCACACAAGGCGTTGGGCGATTTCAGCGGACGCGGCGACGCGCGAAACGTTCTGCCAGAAATAGCCGCGAAATGCGCGGATTTCGCAAAGATTTTGACACCAGAATCAGCGGGAAACGGAAGTTATCCACACCGCCTATACCTGCCGGCCAAACCAGACCACGCGCCCGATGATGGCAAAGTCCGACGGAGGCTTGGCCATGTTGACCGTGAACGGCTTGTAGGCCGGATTGGCGCTACTCACCTCCAGTATCCCGTCTGGAAGCCGCTGCAACGTCTTGACAATGACATCCCCGTCGATCCGCAGCACATAGAGGCCGGCCGCACCACTGGTTTGGCTCCGATCGATCAGAATCACATCCCGATCGTTAAGTACGCCCTGGAGCGAGTCGCCTTTCACCGACAAAACTGAAAGGTCGGCCGGCGCTGCATGGAGGTAGTTCTCGATCCAGTATCGACGGAAGGCCATCGTATGTTTGGGGGCCTCGTCCGTGATCGCCTGACCGTGCCCCGCTGCAACCTTCACGTTGTAGCGAGGAATAAACACGAACTCCTCTAGATCGACCGGATTTCCCAGCGTATCGACGCACAGCTGCGGCTGTACCGCGTCGCGTTGCGCTGGGTCGCCGCCCCGGACCCCCTCGCCGTCACCAGTCGCGACCCAGTCCAAGCTGGCTCCCGCAGCGCGGGCGAGCTTCGCGACGACCTCGAAGGTAGGTTTGCTGTCGCCACGGATGTACCGACGAAGCATGTCGTCTGACACCCCGGCGACGGCCGCCGCCGCGCCACGCCCGCCGATCTGGCGGCACATCTCATCAATTCGACTTTCGATTCCGTCCGCCGGAATCGAAACACGCACATCTTCTCGGTTCGGCACTTTCGTTATCGCTGTAAGTAATTGATGGGGCTACTTTTTTCGGGGTGTGGCCACGCAAAAGTGCGGGGTTGGAAACGAAATAGAAACGAAAATCTGCACAGCATCCGAACTTTCTCTTGATTGACCCCGAATATCTGCGGTACGCTGTGCGCACATGTTCAGCGAAAAGGACGAGCACATGCGCACATTTGCGGAGTCAAAAAAACCGCCGGTGATTGGGACAAGGCGGACATCAAATATGCCCTCGAAAAAAAGGGCCGGAACCTGCGACAGCTCGCCAAGCAATGCGGATATAGCAACTCCAGTGCTCTGCGTAAGGCGTTCGACGCTCCCTATCCGAAGGTCGAACGCATTATTGCGGACGCGATTGGGGTCGCCCCCGAAGTTATTTGGCCGAGCCGTTACGCAAAACGAAATTTTGCGCCTGTTTTGTCACCGTCCTCTCCGATTTGCGCTGCCCGCCCCGAAAAAGTTCGGGTTGTAGCGATGGGATGAATCGTAAGTGAACGACGCGCACCGCGCTACTGACACGATTCCCGATGCGAGTGATTGAGTGATGAGAAAACGGACCTGGAACTCCCTGCACGCGACAAGCCTGAGCGAGGCTTTCGAGCTGTGCGTCGAATATGCCGCCGAGCGCCGCCGGCCCGCGAAGGTACTGGCCGATCTGATGGGTGTGGAAGTGAAAACGCTGTATCGCTGGCTCGCCGATACATCGATGCCGCTGAACCGCGTGCGTCAATTCGAAGAATTCTGCGGCGCGCGCTTCGTCAGCGAATACCTGTGCATCGCGGACGGCCGTCGCGTCGTTATCGAAATCCCGACCGGCCGCCGCCCCCGCGTCACTGATCTGGCGTCACTGCAATCTGCGTTCGCCGACGCGGCTGCCGTGCTGTGCCGCTATTACGAATCCGGCCATGAACAGGCGGAAGCGGTCACGGCGCTCACTCATGCGATGACGCAAGCCGGTTACCACCGCGAGAACGTCACGAAGGATCGCGCTCCTGAACTGCGGTTCGACGCAGCGGAGGCCGAGTGATGCAGATCGTCGTCAAATCGCACTACACCGCCCCGGAACTCGCGATGCTCGGTCTGCCTGGCGTGCCGACCACCGAACAGGGCGTGCGCTACAGCGCCACCAGGGAAAAGTGGGCGGCACGTCGCCGCACAAAGGGCAAGGGCCTGGAATACGCGTTCGATAGCCTGCCTACTGAAGCACAAGCGGCGATTCGTCACCGCGCGTCGGCAGCGCTCGTCACGTCCGTCCCCGCGCAGCCGGCCAAGGCCGTCATCCGCCGCGAGCAGCAACTGCAACTCGTCGAGACGGACGCGCAGCGCCTGCGCGCCGATGCGCGCAAGGGCATTTTGTCGATGCTCGACCGCATCATGGCGCAGTGCCGTGTCTCGCGCGAAGCGGCGATGCACACGCTGCTCACTCAAACCCGCCTCGGCACGCTCGACGACCACCTGACGGCCATGCTTCGCGCGGCCAAGGATGCACGCGGCCGCAAAGGCGACGAATTCCCAAGCATCCGCACGCTGAAGCGCTATCTCGGCCTCGCGAAACAGGGTTCCCTCGCGCCCAAGGTTCCGAAATCGAGCTTCGTGATTCCCGAGTGGGCGAAGCTGTTCCTCGAACACTATCAGCAGCCGCAAAAGCCATCGGTCGAGCAAGCCTATCGTGAGTTCACGACGGCATGCGCGGTTCGACGCGTCCCTTATGACGTGCCGAGCGTTCATCAAGTCCGCCGATTCCTCGACAAGCTCGGCAGCGTAACGTTGCAGACCGGCCGCATGGGATCGCGCGAGCTGAAAACGATGCTGCCGTTTATCCGCCGCACGTTCGACAAGCTGCTGCCGAACGACATCTGGTCGGCCGACGGTCATACGTTCGACGCGGAGGTACAGCATCCGCTTCACGGTCGCCCGTTCCGGCCGGAAATCACATCGATTATCGACGTCGCGACACGACGTGCGGTCGGCATCTCTCTCGACCTTGCCGAATCGTCGTTCGCCGTGCTCGATGCGCTGAGTACCGCAGTGCTCAAGTGCGGTGTCCCGAGCATGTTCTACGTCGACAACGGGTCCGGCTACAAGAACGCCCTGCTGAAAGACGAAGGCGTTGGCGTCCACGGTCGCCTCGGTTTCGTCGTCACGCACTCGATTCCATACAACTCGCAAGCGCGCGGCGTCGTGGAGCGCCTTCACCAGACGCTGTGGGTCGCAGCCGCGAAGAAGCTGCCGTCGTATATGGGCGCGGACATGGACCGCCAGGCCAAGCACGCAGTGTTCAAGATCACGCGCGGCGCCCTCAAGCATGGCGGAGCGATGTCGCTGATGGGATGGGAAACGTTCATCCAGTTTTGCCAGGAACAGGTCGATGCGTACAACGACCGTCCCCATAGCACGCTACCCGTCGTCCGTGATCCGAACACCGGCAAGCGTCGACACATGTCGCCCAATGAGGCATGGGCCGCGCATGTCGAGCAAGGCTGGCAGGCCGACACGCTCGACGAACACGATGCACGCATGGTGTTCCGGCCGCGTATCAAGCGCACCGTTTCGCGCGGCGAGGTCCGATTCCTGAATCACCGGTATTCGAATCCGCAGGCGCTGCTCGAATTCCACGATGAAGAGGTCCAGGTCGCCTACGACATCAACGATGCGCGGTTCGTCTGGATTTACGCGCTCGACGGTCGCTACATCTGCCAGGCCGAGGCCGGCGCGAATGAACGGGACTACATGCCGCAGTCCGCTGTCGAGCAGGCGCGCGAGAAACGCGCCGATGCGCGAGCGAATCGCTTGCAGGCGAAGCTCGACGAAGTCGAGGCGGAACGTCGAGGGCAACGCGCGCTGACGCTCGAAACGCCCGAGGTCATCACGATCCCGGGGTTCGGCGACATCACGCGCAATGCCCTGAATCGTCGATTCGTAGATGCCGAGCCGGTGATCGACATCGAACCGGTCGCGCCCATCGCCCATGAACCGCAATCGCAACCGCAAGCCATTACCGAAACCGCCACCGTGTTCCAGCTTCCGGAAACGCCCGAGCTGCGATTTGCCCGGTGGCAGACCCTGAACGAACAAATCGAAACGGGAGGCATCCCCGACCAAGACGAATTGCAGTGGTACGGCAGATATGCGTTGAGCAAAGAATTCGCGGCGCAAAAGCGCCGCGCGGAACAGGCTGAAGAGTTGCAGCTCGCCAGCCATCAGTAAGACCAACAGGAGCAAGCATGACACAACTCGAATCCACGCTCAAACCGATTGTAGGCGGCGTCGCCCAAATCACCAACCTGAACCTGTGCGACATCGCGATTGAGCGCGCTGTCTCACGCAGTGCGAACCTACCCGGCCTCGTTTGCTTTTACGGCCCGTCCGGCTACGGTAAGAGCATGGCCGCGAACTACGTGGCGAATGCACGCCGCGCGCGCTACGTGCAAGCGAAGTCGGTCTGGACGAAGAAGCATTTCTTGAAGGCGATCCTGTTCGAGATGGGTATCAAGCCCGGCGGCACGATTCCCGAGATGGCCGACCAGGTCGCCGAAGAACTGGCCGCGTCCGGCCGGCCGCTGATCATCGACGAGATGGACCACCTGGTCGATCGCAATGCCGTCGAGCTGGTCCGCGATCTGTACGAGTCCAGCCAGGCGCCGATCCTGATGATCGGCGAGGAAGCGCTGCCGGCCAAACTCAAGAAATGGGAGCGCATGCACGGGCGTGTCCTGGCGTGGGTGCCTGCGCAACCCGTCACGATCGACGACGCCCGCCAGCTTGCGACGCTGTACTGCCGTCACATCACGGTCGCGGACGATCTTCTCTCGCGCGTTGTCGAGCTGGCACACGGCTCGGTGCGTCGAGTCTGCGTGAACCTCGAACGCATCCAGGAAGAAGCGTTGATGGCCGGCAAGGATGCGATCGACCTCGCGCAGTGGGGTAAGCGCGAGCTGTACACCGGTGAAGCGCCGAAGCGCCGCGTGTGAGGTGAACATGATCGACCACCACATCACATCCGACGCAAATGCCGCCGCCGATGCCGGCCGCGCGATCCAGTTCATCGCGCGCGTGTCTGCCGCGTCGTTCATTGCGCTCCTGGCCGGGTTGCTGATCCCGGTGACCTGGATCGAACTGACGACCTGGACGGTTGCTGTCCTGTTCGCTGCACTGGCATGCCTCGCGCTTGCTGCTCTGGCTGTAGTGAAGGGAGGCAAACATGGCTAGAAAACCCGCTCACCTCGAACTGACCGGTGGTAAGGGGCCGCGACAGCGCGTATGGGAAGCGATTCGCAGCCAACGCGACGACTTCACCCCGCACAGCATCGTCCGTGCCGCAGATATCGACAAGGCGACGGTGCAGACGTATCTGCAATCACTCGAACGCGGTGAGTACGTCGAGCAGATCGGTGAACGCAAGGCGATCAACGAGCGGAAGCACTATCGCCTCGTCCGTGACGTAGGCGTCGAAGCGCCGCGACTCGATCGCAAGGGTCTGCCCGTCATGCAGTCGCGTGGCAACGAGCATATGTGGAGAACGATGCGCATCATGGGCGACTTCACGCCGCGCGAGCTGGCTATGCGTGCGTCGACGCCCGAGGTCACGATTACCGACTCGACGGCTCAGTCGTATGTCAAATGCCTGTCGCATGCCGGCTATCTGACGCTCGTCGACGCGGGCCATTCATACATCCGTGGCAAGGGCGCGAAACAGGCGCGCTATCGCCTGATCGCGTCGAAGTACACCGGTCCGCGCCCGCCGATGATCCAACGCACGAAATCGGTCTACGACCCGAACCTTGGGAAGGTCGTATGGCAAGAGGAGCCGGACCATGACGCATGCTGATCCGGACTGGCTCGCCATGCTTCGCGAGGCTGTCGCCGCGACGTCGCAAACCGATGTGGCCAAGCTGCTCGACGTCTCACGAACAACTGTTTCGCTTGTCCTGTCGGGCAAATACCCCGGAAAAACCGATCGCGTCGCAGCCCGCGTCCTGAAGACGTTCGGACAGGTGCAAGTGCACGCATACCGGGCAGCCGATCACGCTGACGGTATGCGTGTCCTTCGCCAATCGCCGCGCCCCGATCAATAACCCGATGGAACTGAGTCACTGGCGCACGTGCCGCAACTGCCCGCTGCGCCCCGTTAAAGGAGAGTCCAAGTGATGACGCACTGTAACGCCCTCAACCCGGCCGTGCCGCCAATCAATCAGCTCATGCAACTCACGGCACTGCGCCTCGCAGCGACGATCGAGACGCTGACCGCGAAGGGCTTCACGGTCATCGGCATCGAGTTCTCGAACGGTTCGAAGCCGACGATCCAGGTGCAGAACTGCGCAGTCTGTGCCGACATGGTCGAGAAAGGCGAAGCCACGTACTACCGCACGGGCGGTTCCGGCATTTCGCGTTATCGCACCTGGCAGTTCAAGGTCGGCGAGATCCGTGTGCTGTGGACCGAGCGAGGCCACTGATATGCGCTTCCACATCATCGCCCAATCCCAAGCGGGAGAGCGTTTCCGCCGCATCGAGGTCGACGGCGAGCGCGTCGACTTCCCTCAATACAAGACCGAGACGTTCGCCGCTCACGCGAATCCGCTGGTCAAGACCAAAGGCGAGCCGGCCTACGTGGTGTCGCATGTCGGCACGGGCATGCGTCTGGCGGGCGGCAAGACGCAAGCCGCCGCGATCTCGACTGCTCGGCGGCTCATCGCGGAGAGGTCGACCGAAGAATTCTGGCGAGCGATCGCAGCCGCTCGCCAGTTCATCAAGGCAACCCAAACCCTCGCTTAAGAGGAATGACCATGGCAACCATCAAACAGATTCTGCAGGCCGTCATCGACCACCCGGGCTCATCGGGCGCGCAACTCGCCGAGCTGCTCGACATGGATGCGAAAGACATCCAACCGCGCATCCAGGCGTACATCAACAAGGGGCAAGTTCGTTGCGACAAGAAACCGATGGACGGCGCAGCGCCGATCAACCTGTACTTCGCCAGTGACGAACTGGTGAAGGAGTTCGACGGCACTCAGCAGACCGTGACAAAAGCTGCGCGAAATTCGTCCGCGTTCACGCCAACCGATGTTGCACCCGGTGAGTTCGTTTGCGGATTCTCCACTGCCGGTCGCCTGACGGTCACCAAGGGTCGCAAGACGATCGACCTGACTCGCGAGGAAACGACGCGCCTGCTCAAATTCGTCGACTGCATCAACATCGACGCGATCGCGGGAGAACAGGCATGACGATCGAAGTCACCGTGGTGATCGGCCCCACGATCACCAACCCCGAAAGACTCGACACGGTCGAGGATTTGCGCCGAGAGCTGCACCGCGTCAATCAGGAACTATTCAAGCAGAGCGCGCGTTTGGCAAAGCTGAACGCGACGGGCGTCCAGATGGCGGGATTCATCGAAGGCGTTCTGAAGGAGCATGTTCGCTCTGATGTTGACGCGGTCGCTGCTCACTGTGCCTCTTATCTCGACGCTCGCCCGCGTTTGCGAGAAAAGCTCGAAGAGTCGATCGAGAGCGACGCGATCCGCACGACACACTGAACTTTTTTCATTCCAGGAATAATCATGACCAACACACAAATCCCGGCCGGTTATGTGCAGGACGCACGCGGTCGACTCGTTCCCGCATCGCTCGTCGCGCCGATCGATCAACTCCGCGACCAGACGATCACATCGCTTGTCGCGGAGGTGAAGCGCCTCCAATCGGAAATGTCTGAGTTCAAGGCGCGTGCATTCGGCGACATCGCGGCATTCGTCTAGACGAGTCACGAACAATACGGCGTCAAGGTCGGTGGCGCGAAGGGCAACATTTCGCTGATCACGTTCGACGGCCGCTACAAGATCGTGCGCAAGGTCGCCGACCACATCCAGTTCGATGAACGCCTTCAAGCAGCGAAGGAACTGATCGACGAGTGTCTGCGCGAATGGACCGAAGGCAGCAACGACAAGATCAAGGTGTTGATCAACGAAGCCTTCCAGGTCGACAAGGAAGGCAACGTGAACACGGGCCGCATTCTTGCTCTGCGGCGTCTTGCGATCGACGATCCGAAGTGGACAAAGGCGATGCGTGCGATTGTCGACAGCATCCGAGTGACGGGTAGCAAGCCCTACATCCGGCTGTACGAGCGCGTCCAGGACACGGAGGAGTACCACGCTATCAGTCTCGATCTCGCGGCAATCTGAGAGGACTATCTCCATGTCCAACAAAGACGAAAGCACCTTCAACAATTTTTCCGGCTACATGCGGCGCGATCTGCAAGTCTCCTTAGAGACGGTTTCAAAAAAGCTATGTGGGGCTGTTAACTTTCGCGGCTAGCTGTTAACCTCAGGCATCGGAACAACCGAGATCGAGGAGATGGGCAAGCCGATCATCAACGACGAACTGTGGACC
>JAYFRU010000124.1:0-8370 GCA_040946965.1 Burkholderia sp.
CCCCCCCCCCCCCCCCCCCCCCCCCCCCCCCCCCCCCCCCCCCCCCCCCCCCCCCCCCCCCCCCCCCCCCCCCGGCACCCTCGCTCCTCCCCCTTCCTGTTCGCCGGGTTCGCATCTTCCGCATGCCTGGTCGATGACTCGCGGCGTGCCCGGCACCGATGTGCCGCCGCGCCTCGCCAAGCCTGGCCGCGCCACCCGCGTCGGCGCGGTGGGCCAGGCAGTGCCGCGCGTCCCTGTCGGGCACGGCTGTGTAGTTTTTGCATGCCGCCGCGCCCGATGCGATTCCGGCCCGGTCGCGCCCCGCCCTGTTCGCCGCATCGCAGCCTAGGGTGCCGGCGCGCATCGCAGGTCCCAACCCCACAACCCGCCGCAGAGGAAACACATGGCCAAATCGAAAACGCCCCAGGATGCCGGCACCGTCATCGGCAAGGGCGGCGAAACGCATCAGCAGCACACGGGCCAGGGCAAGCACGATCCCGAGGTGCTGACCACCAATTTCGGCGTGCCCGTTTCGGACAACCAGAACAGCTTGCGCGCCGGCGATCGCGGCCCGACGCTGCTGGAAGACTTCGTGCTGCGCGAGAAGATCTTCCACTTCGATCACGAGCGGATTCCCGAGCGCATCGTGCACGCGCGCGGCAGCGGCGCGCATGGCGTGTTCCGCTGCACCAAGGCGATCCCGCAACTGACGCGCGCCAGCCTGTTCCAGAAGGTCGGCGACGAGGTGCCGGTGTTCGTGCGCTTCTCGACGGTGGCGGGCGGCGCGGGCTCGGTGGACACGCCGCGCGACGTGCGCGGCTTCGCGGTCAAGTTCTATACGCAGGAAGGCAACTGGGACCTGGTCGGCAACAACATCCCAGTGTTCTTCATCCAGGACGCGATCAAGTTCCCCGACCTGATCCACAGCGTGAAGATGGAGGCCGATCGCGGTTATCCGCAGGCGGCTTCCGCGCACGACACGTTCTGGGATTTCGCGAGCCTGATGCCCGAAAGCACCCACATGCTGATGTGGGCGATGTCGGATCGCGCGATCCCGCGCTCGCTGCGCATGATGCAGGGCTTCGGCGTGCATACCTTCCGCTTCGTCAACGCGAAGGGCGAGGGCCGCTACGTGAAGTTCCACTGGAAGCCGGTGCTCGGCGTGCAGTCGACCCTCTGGGACGAGGCGGTGAAGATCGCCGGCGCGGACCCCGACTATCATCGCCGCGACCTGTTCGAGGCGATCGAGGCCGGCGATTTTCCCGAATGGGATCTCGGCATCCAGGTGTTCGACGAGGCCTGGGCCGCGAAGCAGCCCTATGACGTGCTCGATGCCACCAAGCTGATTCCCGAGGAGGAGATCCCGGTCGAGCCGATCGGCCGCCTGACGCTGAACGCCAACGCGAAAAACTTCTTCGCCGAGACCGAGCAGGCCACCTTCCTGCCCTCGAACGTGGTGCCGGGCGTCGATTTCACCAACGACCCGCTGCTGCAGGGGCGCCTGTTCAGCTATCTCGACACGCAGAAGTCGCGGCTGGGCACCACCAACTTCCACCAGATCCCGATCAACGCGCCGCGCTGCCCGTTCCACAACATGCAGCGCGATGGAATGATGCAGACCCAGGTGCCGGAAGGCCGCGCGAACTACGAGCCGAACTCCCTGGCCGACGCGGGCAAGCAGGGCGGCCCGCGCGAGGCGCCGGCCGAGGGCTTCACCACCTTCGCGGCCAATGCCGAGCGCAACGATCCCGCCGAGAAGCTGCGCGTGCGCGCCGAGCTGTTCGCCGACCACTACAGCCAGGCGCGGCTCTATTTCCGCTCGCTGCAGCCGATCGAGCAGGCGCACCTGGCCTCGGCCTTCGTGTTCGAGCTGTCGAAGGTGTCGCTCGAGGCGGTGCGCATGCGCATGGTGTCGAGGCTGCGCAATGTCGACGAATCGCTGGCGCAGCGCGTCGCCGACGGGCTCGCGATCGCGCTGCCGCCGGCCGCGCCGCCGGCGCGCGAACCGATCGACATGAAGCCCTCGCCGGCGCTGTCGATCGTCGGCAATGCGAAGCACACCGTGCAGGGCCGCAAGATCGGCATCCTGTTCGACGAGGGCTCGGACAAGGCGGAGATCGACAAGCTAGTGGCCGCGATCGAGCAGGGCGGCGGACGCGCCATGCTGATCGCGCCGAAGGTCGGCGGCATTGCCGTGAAGGGCGGCACGCTGACGGCCGACGGGCAGCTGGCCGGCTCGCCCTCGGTGCTGGTCGACGCGGTGGCGCTGGTGCTGGCGAAGGACGCGGCCGAACGGCAACGGCTCGCGAGCGATTCGGCGGCGATCGCCTTCGTGCTCGACGCCTATGCGCACCTCAAGGCGATCGGGCATACGCCCGGCGCGCAGCCCCTGCTGGATCAGGCCGGCGTGCAGGCCGACGCGGGCGTAACGGGGCTCGGCGATGCCTTCGTGAAGGCGGCGGGACAGCGCTTCTTCGATCGCGAACCGACGTTGCGCACGCTGGCCTGAGCGCGGACGGTGCCGGGCCCGAACCCAGGCCGGCATCGAAAAGAAACGGGCCGGTCGCGACGCGGGACGCGCGGCCTCGGCGGCCCGCGCGCCCGGTTCTGCCGCGCTGCTTACAGGCCGACCGAGATCAGGCCCGGGATGGCGACGTCGGGATTGACGTCGGCGTCGTAGTCGACACCGGCGATCTCGAAGCCGAACAGGCGCAGGAACTCGTGCTTGTACCCGGCGAAATCGGTCAGCTCGTAAAGGTTCTCGTTGGTGACCTGGTTCCACAGGGCCTGCACCTTGCCCTGCACTTGCGGATCCAGTTCCTTGTAGTCGGCACGCAGGCGGCCGTCTTCGTCGATATGCGGCGTCGAGCCGTACATCGTGTCGTGCAGCAGCCCATAGACCTGCTCGATGCAGCCCTCGTGCGTGCCGGTTTCCTTCATCACCTTGAACAGCAGGGCGAGGTACAGCGGCATCATCGGGATTGCCGAGCTGGCTTGCGTGACCACCGCCTTGAGCACCGCCACGCGTGCATCGCCGCCGGTGGCGGAGAGCGTCTCGCGCAGGCCGATCACGGTCTTGTCGAGATCCTTCTTGGCCGCGCCGATCGAACCGTTCCAGTAGATGTCGTGCGTGATCTGCTCGCCGAGGTAGGTGAAGGCGGTGGTCTTCGCGCCCGGGGCCAGCACGCCGGCCTGGTTCAGCGCATCGATCCACATCTGCCAGTCCTCGCCGCCCATCACCGCCACGGTGTTGTCGATCTCTTCCTGCGAGGCCGGCTCGAGCACGGCGTCCTTGATCACTTCCTTGTCGGTGTCCAGGCTGCGGAATTCCACGGTCTTGCCGATCGGCTTGAGCGTGGAGTTGTGCACCACGCCCGTCTTCGGGTGCGTGCGGCGCGGCGAGGCCAGGCTGTAGACCACCAGGTCGACCTGGCCGAGATCGGCCTTGATGGTGTCGATCGTGACGCGCTTGACCTCGTCGAAGAAGGCGTCGCCGTTGATGGTGCGGGCGTAGCGGCCCTCGGCCTTGGCGAATTTCTCGAAGGCGGCGCTGTTGTACCAGCCGGCCGTGCCGGGCTTGGTCTCGCTGCCGGGGCGCTCGAAGCACACGCCGAGCGTGTCGGCCTGCGAGCCGAAGGCGGCGGAGATGCGCGCGGCGAGGCCATAGCCGGTCGACGAGCCGATCACCAGCACCTTCTTCGGGCCGTTGGCGATCGGGCCTTGCTTGACGACGTAGTCGATCTGTTCCTTGACGTTCGCTTCACAGCCGACAGGATGAGTGGTCACGCAGATGAAGCCACGCACGCGCGGTTTGATGATCATGAAAGCCCCTGAATACGGTAAGCGTCGAAGTTCGACGGACGGAAACGCCGTGCATTGTAATGGAAGGCCCGGGGGGCGCGGACGATTGCGGGGCGGGGGTATCCGACCCCGGCCGCGACTGGCGTGACGGCCGGGCTGCCGTCGATCCTCGGTTCCGGTACGCGGGGTGGCCGGCGAGCCCGTCGCGCCGGCTCGATGCCGGCGTCTCGCTTATTTTGTGATCGGTGGGCTGCGCGATGTCGGCGGCTCGCCGGCGCGCTTGCCGCTCAGGCTTTCGGCTTGCCGATCCCGCCCGCCAGCATCGCCTCGGCGATCTCGTGCCGCCCCTGCCCGCGCAGGCCCTCGGCCGCGCCTTGCATGTCGCGTGCCGGTTTGTGCTGGCCGAGCTTGAGCTTGCCCTCCAGGCGCGTGATTTCGATCTCGATGCCGACGATGGCCTGCAGCATTTGGTCGAGATAATCGGCCGGTGCATCGCCCATCTTCCAGGGCACCGGCTGCCCCGCCTCGTGCGGCGCGTCAGCTTCGCCACCACGCCGCGCACGTAGCGTTCGTCGTCGCGCACCGTGATCCGGCCATGCGCGTGCACGACCGCGTAGTTCCAGGTCGGCACCTGCCGGTGCGCCTCGTGCTTGCTCGGGTCCCAGTTCGGCGAGATGTAGGCATCCATGGCGCGGAAGATTACCAGCACCGAGTCGCCGTTGGCGACCTGCTGCCAGATTGGGTTGGCGCGTGCCACATGCGCGCGCAGCACGCCGAGGCCGCCGCCTCGAGCTCGAACGGGAGGTGGTTCGCGTCGAGGCCCTCGGCGCCGTGCCTGACCAGCGTGCCGAACGGGTTGGCGACGATCAGCGGATGCAGCACCTCTGTGCGCGCTTCGTTGAAATGGGCTGGCAGATACATGGCGGCTCCGGTGGGGCGGGGGATCGCGCGTCGGCTAGCGCGCGGCCCGGTGATCGAATTCGCGTATTCTGCTATCTGACTGCTCATGATGAAGGGCCAGTTTTGTTTAATTTCAATGGACCAGAATCGATGGCCCGCACCGCCCAGTCGCCAGATATTCCCGCCCTCGGCGCGCTCGACCGCGCGGCCGGTCAACTGGGCCGCCAGCTCGCGCAGGCCTTGCGTGACGCGATCCGGCGCGGCGACCTGCGGCCCGGCGAACCGCTGCCGGCCACGCGCCAGTTGGCGGCGACGCTGGGCCTCGCGCGCGGCACCGTGATCGAGGCGTTCGAGCAACTGGTCGCCGAGGGTTTCCTGGTCTCGCGCGGACGCACCGGCACCTGGGTGGCGCCGGCGCTGAGCCTGCCGGCCGTGGCGATGGCGTCGCCGCTCGACGAGGCGCGACCGGGGCGCCATGCCGAGCCGGCGTCGCGGGCGGGGCGGGCGGGGGCGGGCAGGCTCGGCCACCGGAACCGCCGGAGGCGGCGCGATCGGCAATTCGAGCCGCCAAGCGGCGAACAGGGCCGGCACCGATCCAGCGCCGGCGCGTCGCCTGCCCGGCCCGGCGGCCATGTACGTCGCGATCGCCGCCGATTTCGAGCCCTTGCCGCCGATCCCGTTCGCGGTGTCGGTGCCGGGCGGCGCAACGTTGCCCGATGCGGCCTGGCGGCGGCTCGGCAACCGGCTGCGCGCGCGCGGCCCGGCCGCGCCGTCGGGCTATGGCGATACGCGCGGCGTGGACGCCTTGCGCGAGGCGATCGCCGGCTACGTGCGCCGCGCACGTTCGGTACGTTGCGAGGCGGCCCAGGTGGTCGTGACCAGCGGCACGCAGCAGGGGCTCTACCTGGCGAGCCAGGTGCTGCTTGCCGAGGGCGAACGCGCCTGGGTAGAGAACCCGGCCTATCGCGGCATCACCGCGATCCTCGAGAGCACCGGGCGGCGCGAGGCGATCGTGCGCGTGCCGGTCGATGCGGAAGGGCTCGACGTCGATGCTGGGCTGCGCCTGGCGCCCGAGGCGCGCGCCGCCTTCGTCACGCCGTCCCACCAGTACCCGCTGGGCATGCCATTGAGCGTGGCGCGCCGCGATGCGCTGCTCGACTGGGCCCGCGCGAGCGACGCCTGGATCGTCGAGGACGATTACGACAGCGAGCTGCGCTACGCCGGCCATCCCTTCCCGGCGATGCAGGGGCTGGACCCGCAGCGCGTGGTCTATCTCGGCACCTTCAGCAAGATCCTGTTTCCCTCGCTGCGGCTCGGTTACGCGATCGTGCCGCCGGAGCTGGTCGCCGCGTTTCGCGGCGCGCGCGTGCTGATGGACCGTCATCCGTCCGAGGCCGACCAGCACGTGCTGGCCGCCTTCATCGGCGAGGGGCATCTCGACCGGCACATCCGGCGCGTGCGCGGCGTCTACGCAGCGAGCCGCGCCCGGCTGATCGCGACGCTCGACGCGGCCTTGCCGCCCGAGCTCGCCTGGCGCGAGCCGAGCGACCAGGGCATGCACCTGGTGCTCTGGCTCGCGTCGGGCCTCGACGATCGCCGCGTGGCGGCAGCCGCGCTGGAGGCCGGCGTCGCGGTGCGGCCGGTGTCGCCGATGTACGCGCCGGGCACGGCGCGAGCCGGGCTGGTGCTCGGCTTCGGTGGCTATGACGAGGCGGTGATGGAGGCTGCGGCGCGGCGGCTGGCGGCGGTGATCGTGGCGGCGGCGAAATAGGGCCCGCCCGCTGGGCTTCACCGTGTGCGCCAAGGTCGCGGGCCGTGCTTGGCCTGTTTGATCATCGGCAAGGCTATCTCGTTTCAAGCTCGCTACGCTGCCCGTCAGGTTTCAACCCGGTACATCGTTGCGATCCGGCTTGCCCGGTTCATCTCGATGCCGGCATTCGCCCGGCAACTCCCTTCCCGTATTCGTGACAAGGAATCGTCTCGGCTTCATGCCCGACGCGCAGCGCCGGCTCCGGAGCGAGGCAGCGATTCCTGACGACGCGACGATGCCATCCCTGATCCAACCAGGCCGGCGGCCAGCGCCGGTCGCATTTCGGGAGCATCGCATGACGACGCAGCATGATCCGGCCGGCACCCGGCCGCAGGCATTCCAGGACCTCGACCAGGCTGCCGCGCAGGCACGCGCGATCGTGGCGGCATGGAAGGCCGAGCAGGTCTACCCGTTTCCCGACGCGCCGGGCACCGCCGTCGAGCAGATCGAGCGGCAGGTGTTCGACATCGTGGCGGTGCAGATTGCCCGCCATCTCCCGGGGTTTGACGCAATGCCGCGCCACGGCAAGGCATTCCAGCTTCGCATGCTGAGGCAGGCGATCGAGACCAGCCCGGAGTCGCTGCAGTTCATCCTCGACGAGGCGCTGCACCTGCCGCAGCCGCAACGCACTCGCCCAACTGCTGCGCGACACTTCGCTGTCGTCGATCATCGGCGCGACCCGGATCGTCTCCGAGCGTCTGCGGTTCATCGCGGGGCTCGAAGTCCTGTTGTTCGATCCCGAACCGAAACGGCGCCTGAAGGAGCGCACGCAACTGCATCGCATCGTTGCCGAGAATTGTTGGCTGCTCGGCGAGGAATATAGCCTCTCGGTCGATGATCAATCGCTGACGGCCGTGTTGACCGAACACCGGAAATGGCTGAGCAGCGATCTCGTTATCGATGCGCCGGTGCAGCATGTCTCGCTCACGCGCGGCATCGTCGACCGGATGCTGTCGAAGGCGACCCGGCCGCATGGCGCGAATGGCCTGTCGCATCTGATCGTCGAGCTGAAGGCGCCGACGTTGAAGATCGGCTCGGACGAGATCACGCAGATCCAGGCCTATACCTTCAGCGTGATGCGCGACCGCCGCTTCTCGATGGTGAAGGTGAACTGGCATTTCTGGGTGATCGGCGACGAACTGGCGCCCTATGCCCAGGCACTCGCCCAGGACGACACCGGCCTGATCCACACGAAGGCGAACGTGACGATCCAGGTGAAGACATGGGCGCAGATCCTCGATGAGAACCGGGCCCGGCTGCAGTTCTTCCTGGACAAGTTCGATTTGAAGATCGATCGGGTGGCCTCGCTTGGTTATCTGCGGCATCGTTATGCCGGCTATCTGGAAGGCGTGTCGGAAGTGCGGGAACCCCAGGCGGCTTGGGGCACCGCTCGGGCTTTCGACGCGCAATCCGCTGACTTGGCGCGAGGGCACGGCCATATCGACACGTAAAGGCTGTTCGATCCGCGATTGTGATTCGTTGCTGATCCGTCCCGCTCGTTACGCGATTGCCTGCCCACGCGGCGCGGCGAAGGTCCCCGCCTTGTCCGGCAATTTTCGAATCGACGATCGCGCCCGAGTGCCGGATCGGGCCGGCCAGCTGGGTGGAGAGAAGCACATCGGGGCATGGCTGGATCGCCCGTCCCAAGTGCTTGCCGCTCGATGCGACGCTGCGTGACAAACGAACTTGGTTACCCAAGCTCATTTCCCGCCAAAATCAACTATTGAGTAATTCGTAAATCATGACAACGGAAGCGGCCGTCGTGCGTTAAGTATTGCTGGTAAACGTGTTTGAAGTTTGTTGACTTCGGTGAATCGCATACGCCGGAGCCGCGCATGCAGTGCGTCGTTGTACTGACTGAAGCCGAGGAGCAGACCTTG
>JAYFRU010000125.1:0-8289 GCA_040946965.1 Burkholderia sp.
TGGGGCTGGTTTCGCTGCTCGATACTCAGCAGCGCCTCCAGCGTTGTTTATGAACCGCCGTATGCGGAACCGCACGTGCGGTGGTGTGAGAGGGCGACGGGGGTAACCCCGTCCCCCTACTCGATATGCGCGCGCGGCTGGCGCCCGGTTCAATCGTAGGCCGCGTAGGCGGCGTCGCCGATCGTGAAGGTATCGCTGCGCGACACCGGCCACCAGGTGTCGTAGAGCGTGAGGCCGAGCTTCTCGCCGGTAAGCAGCGCGCCCGGCTTCACGTATTTGAGCAGTTGCGACATCAGCCGGACCTCGTGCGGTGCGATGCGCTGCACGATGTGATGCGCGCGCAGGTCGGCCGGATGTGCGAGGCCGGCGGCCTGCACCAGTTCCTGCAGCGCATGCAGCGTGTTGCGGTGGAAGTTGTAGACGCGCTCGGACTTGTCGGGCACCACCAGTGCGCGCTGGCGCACCTCGTCCTGGGTCGCGACGCCGGTCGGGCAGCGGCCGGTATGGCAGGTCTGGGCCTGGATGCAGCCGACCGCGAACATGAAGCCGCGCGCCGAGTTGACCCAGTCCGCACCGATCGCCAGCGTGCGCGCCACGTCGAAGGCGGTGATGAGCTTGCCGCTCGCGCCAATCTTCACGCGCTCGCGCAGGCCGATCCCGACCAGGGTGTTGTGGACCAGCAGCAGGCCTTCCTGCAGCGGCACGCCCACGTGGTCGGTGAATTCGAGCGGCGCGGCGCCGCGCCGGTGCCGCCCTCCGCGCCGTCCACCACGATGAAGTCGGGCACGATGCCGGTCTCGAGCATGGCCTTGGCAATGCCGAAGAATTCCCAGGGATGGCCGATGCAGAGCTTGAAGCCGGCCGGCTTGCCGCCCGAGAGCGTGCGCAGCCGTTCGACGAATTCGAGCAGGCCGCGCGGCGTCGAGAACTCCGAATGGGTGGCCGGCGAGATGCAGTCCTTGCCCATCGGCACGCCGCGCGTCTCGGCGATCTCGGGCATGATCTTGGCGGCCGGCAGCACGCCTCCGTGGCCCGGCTTGGCGCCCTGCGAGAGCTTCACCTCGATCATCTTGACCTGCGGGTCGCCGGCCTGCTTGGCGAACTTGTCGGGATTGAAGCTGCCGTCGTCGTTACCGAATCCGAAGTAACCGGAGGCGATTTCCTAGATGATGTCGCCGCCGTGCTCGCGGTGGTACTTGGACAGCGATCCCTCGCCGGTATCGTGTGCGAAACCGCCCTTCTTCGCGCCCAGGTTGAGCGAGCGAATCGCGTTGGCCGACAGCGAGCCGAAGCTCATCACCGAGATGTTGAAGATCGAGATGTCGTAGGGCTGGGCGCGGCTCGCGCCGACGCGGATCCGGAAGTCGTGGTTGGCGAGCTTGGTGGGCGCCAGCGAATGGCTGATTCACTCGTGCGCGGTGGCCTTGACGTAGAGCTCGGTGCCGTAGGGACGGTTGTCGGCGACGTTCTTGGCGCGCTGGTAGACCATGCTGCGCTGCACGCGCGAGAAGGGCTTCTCGTCGGTGTCGTCCTCGAAAAAATACTGGCGCAGCTCGGGGCGGATGAACTCGAACATGAAGCGGAAGTGGCCCCAGAGCGGGTAGTTCCGCAGGATCGCGTGATGATCCTGTCTCAGGTCGTAGAGGCCGAGCGCGACGAAGGCGGCGGGGATCAGGCACCAGGGCCAGGCGATCAGGTGGGCCGAGGCGAGGACGACGAGCAGCACGAGCGCGAGCGTCGCGCACCACATCGCGAGATAACGTCTTGCAAACATGGGGGGATTCCTTGTTCTTCGGTTGGCCGCCATGCTGCCGCCGGCCGCGTGCGGCTGGCGGCGCGCGAGGCAGGCCGCCGGTGGGGCTGCCACCGATCAGCGACCGATTGTCGCGTGCCGCAAGTCTAAACCGAGAATGTGTCAGCGCGCCTTGAAGCGTGCCCGCATGGAAGGCAGTTGAAAGCCCGGCGCGCCCCGCGCAAGCGTGGCCGGCCCGGCGCTCAGCTTGCCAGGCCGCTCGCCAGCTCGTGCGCGCGCGCCGCGGCGACCGCCTCGGCCGGGCCGGGCTGGCCGGTCGCGACCGATTCGATGATGCCGCCGCCCAGGCAGATCTCGCCGTCGTAGAGCACCGCCGACTGGCCCGGGGTGACGGCCCATTGCGGGGTGTCGAAGCCGAGCGAGAAGCGCGCCTCGCCCGCCTCGCCGGCCTTCGCGCGGGCGAAGGCGCAGGGCGCGTCGGTCTGGCGGTAGCGCGTTTTCGCGCCGCAGGCGAAGCCGTCGGCGGGCGGCTCGCCCGCCACCCAGCTGAAATTGCCCGCCACCAGCTCGCGCGACAGCAGCCAGGGATGCTCGTGGCCCTGCGCGACGTAGAGCGTGTTCGAGGCGAGGTCCTTGCCGGCCACGAACCAGGGTTCGCCGCTGCCGTCCTTGCTGCCGCCCAGGCCGATGCCCTTGCGCTGGCCGAAGGTGTAGAAGGCCAGCCCGATATGCTCGCCGACGCGCTTGCCGTCGGGCGTCTTCATCGGCCCCGGCCGGGTCGGCAGGTAGCGGTTCAGGAAATCGCGGAACGGGCGTTCGCCGATGAAGCAGATGCCGGTGGAGTCCTTCTTCTTCGCGTTGGGCAGGCCGATCTGCTCGGCGATCTCGCGCACCCGCGTCTTCGGCATCTCGCCGAGCGGAAACAGCGTCTTCGACAACTGTGCCTGGTTCAGTCGGTGCAGGAAGTAGGACTGGTCCTTGGTGTGATCGAAGGCCTTGAGCAGTTCGAAGCGGCCCTCGCGCTCGCGCACGCGTGCGTAGTGGCCGGTGGCGATGGTCTCGGCGCCCAGCGACATGGCGTGGTCGAGGAAGGCCTTGAACTTGATCTCGGCATTGCAGAGCACGTCCGGGTTCGGCGTGCGGCCGGCCGAGTACTCGCGCAGGAACTCCGCGAACACGCGGTCCTTGTACTCGGCGGCGAAGTTGACGGCCTCCACGTCGATGCCGATCAGGTCCGCCACCGACACCACGTCGATCCAGTCCTGGCGCGTCGAGCAGTACTCGCCGTCGTCATCGTCTTCCCAGTTCTTCATGAACAGGCCGACCACGTCGTAACCCTGTTCCTTGAGCAGCCACGCGGTGACCGACGAATCGACACCGCCCGACATGCCGACCACGACACGTTGCTTCTTCATTTGCTGACAGCCTGATGTTCGGGCGTCGCGCGATAGGGCGCGACGGAATGCTTATGGACGAACTCCAGCGGCACGCGGCGACCGGCGAGGTAGTCGTCGACGCAGCGCATCACTGCGGGCATGCGATGGCGGTCCTCGACGGCGCGCAGCTCCTCGGCCGTCATCCACAACGTGCGGACGATGCCCTCGTCGAGCGCGCGTCCCGCGACGGCCTCGCCGGCCCGCCCGCAGAAGGTGAAGCGCAAGTAGCGCCGCCCTTGGCGGGCCGCTCGAAGTGCGTCTGGTAGCGCCCACCAGGGCCTGCGGCTCGAACGGATGCGCGGTTTCCTCGAGGGTCTCGCGGATCACGGCGTCGACCAGCGTCTCGCCGGCCTCGAGATGGCCGGCCGGCTGGTTGAGCCGCAAGCCGGCCGAGGTGTGTTCCTCGATCAGCAGGAAACGTCCGTCGCGCTCGACCAGCGCGGCCACCGTGACGTGCGGGGTCCAGAGTTCGGGTTTCATGGGCGTGCATTTTACCGGTTGCCGCGCCGGGCTGCCGAGCCCCGGGCCGCCGCCGGGCGGCGCTCCGTCCCCATGGCGGCGCGACGCTTGCCGGCAACGCGCGTCCGGCATCGATGCCTCCCCGTTTCCGTCGCCTCGCGCCGCGCGTGGACGATCCGGCACGGTTTGTCCACCCGGAAAGGGCCAGATCTCGGCGCACCCGGCGCTTTCGGGTACATTGGCGCGTGGAATCTGCCGTTGCCTTCGAGCCGGTCGTCGCTGCCCTGGCTCGCCTTGCCGTCGAAACCAAGAATCAGAACGCAAGCTGGAGGGATCACGATGCTTATCGGAGTGCCTGCCGAGACGCGGGCGAACGAGGCGCGCGTAGCCGCGACGCCGGAAACCGTGAAGAAATACGTGGCGGCTGGCCACTCGGTCTGCGTCGAACGCGGCGCCGGGGTGGCGGCCAGCTCCCCGACGAGGCCTATGTCGCGGCCGGCGCCACGCTCGGCGAGCGTGCTGCGGCCTATGCCGCCGAGATCGTGCTGAAGGTGCAGGCGCCAGACAGCGACGAATTGCCGCAGATGAAGCGCGGCGCGGTGCTGGTCGGCATGGTCGATCCCTTCTATGCCGAACAGGCCGCGCGGCTCGCCGCGGCCGGCGTGACCGGCTTCGCGCTGGAGGCCGCGCCGCGCACCACGCGCGCGCAGAGCCTGGACGTGCTGTCCTCGCAGGCCAATATCGCCGGCTACAAGGCGGTGCTGGTGGCCGCCGCACTCTATCCGCGCTTCCTGCCGATGCTGATGACCGCCGCAGGCACCGTGAAGGCCGCCCGCGTGCTGGTGCTCGGCGCCGGCGTGGCGGGCCTGCAGGCGATCGCCACCGCCAAGCGCCTGGGCGCGGTGATCGAGGCCTCCGATGTGCGGCCGGCGGTGAAGGAGCAGATCGAATCGCTCGGCGCGAAGTGCGTCGACGTGCCCTTCGAGACCGATGAAGAGCGCGAGGCCGCGCAGGGCACGGGCGTCTACGCGCGGCCGATGCCGCCGTCGTGGCTGGCGCGCCAGGCGGCCCTGGTGCACGAGCGCGCGAAGCAGGCTGACATCGTGATCACCACCGCGCTGATTCCGGGGCGGCCCGCGCCGACCCTGATCTAGGCCGACACGGTGGCCGCCATGAAGCCGGGCGCGGGCCCGAGAACGCCGACGGCCGGCGCGGCGACAACTGCCCGCTGACGGTGGCCGACCAGGTGGTGAAGGTGCATGGCGTGACCATCGCCGGCCACACCAATCTCGCCGCGCAGGTCGGCGCCGACGCCTCGGCGCTCTACGCGCGCAATCTCGCCGACTTCCTCAAGCTGATCGTGACGAAGGAAGGTGCCTTGAACATCGACATGAACGACGACATCGTCGCCGCGACGCTGCTGTGCCGCGACGGCGAAGTCGTGCGCAAGTAAGGGGAAGGCCGCGATGGAATTGATCAATCACACGGTGATCAACCTGATCATCTTCGTGCTGGCCGTCTACGTCGGCTACCACGTGGTCTGGAACGTGACGCCGGCGCTGCATACGCCGCTGATGGCCGTCACCAATGCGATCTCGGCGATCGTGATCGTCGGCGCGACGCTGGCCGCGGCGCTCACGGTGGGCACCACCGGCAAGGTGTTCGGCACCGTCGCGGTGGCGCTGGCGGCGGTCAACGTGTTCGGCGGCTTCCCGGTCACCCGGCGCATGCTGGAGATATTCAGGAAGAAGGAACCGAAACGGGCGGCCGGCCAGGGCAAGGAGGGCGCGCGATGAGCCTGAACCTGGTCACCCTGCTGTACCTGCTCGCCTCGGTCTGTTTCATCCAGGCGCTCAAGGGCCTGTCGAACCCGAAGAGCGCGCGGCGCGGCAACCTGTTCGGCATGGTCGGGATGGCGATCGCGATCCTCACCACGGTCGCGCTGATCGCGAAACAGGCCGCCTGGCTCGGCGCCAACCTGCCGCTCGGCCTGGCCCTGGTGCTCGGCGCGCTGGTGGTCGGCGGCGCGGTGGGCGCCTACGTGGCCGCGCGCGTCGAGATGACCAAGATGCCCGAGCTGGTGGCCGCGATGCACTCGCTGATCGGCCTGGCGGCGGTCTGCATCGCCTACGCCGTGGTGGCCGAGCCGGAAGCCTTCGGCCTGGTGCCGCAGGATGCGGCCGCAGCCAATTTCATCCCCTACGGCAACCGCATCGAGCTGTTCATCGGCACCTTCGTCGGCGCGATCACCTTCTCCGGTTCGGTGATCGCCTTCGGCAAGCTCTCGGGCAAGTAAAAATTCAGGCTGTTCCAGGGCGCGCCGGTGGTCTACGCCGGCCAGCACCTGATCAACCTGATGCTCGCGATCGGCATGCTCGGCTTCGGCATCCTGTTCGTCCTGACCCAGTCCTGGCTGCCCTTCATCGTGATGACCGCGATCGCCTTCGCGCTCGGCGTGCTGATCATCATCCCGATCGGCGACGCGGACATGCCGGTGGTGGTGTCGATGCTCAATTCGTACTCTGGATGGGCGGCGGCCGGGATCGGATTCTCGCTGAACAACCCGATGCTGATCATCACCGGCTCGCTGGTCGGCTCGTCGGGCGCGATCCTCTCGTACATCATGTGCCGCGCGATGAACCGCTCCTTCTTAAACGTGATCCTCGGCGGCTTCGGCGGCGAGGCGGGCGGCGCGAAGGAGCAGCGGCCGGTGAAGACGGGCTCGGCCGACGATGCCGCCTTCATGCTCGGCAATGCCGAGACGGTGGTGATCGTGCACGGCTACGGGCTGGCGGTGGCGCGCGCCCAGCATGCCCTCAAGGATCTGACCGACAAGCTGATCGCGAAGGGCATCGCCGTGCGCTACGCGATCCATCCGGTGGCCGGGCGCATGCCGGGGCACATGAACGTGCTGCTCGCCGAGGCCGAGGTGCCCTACGACCTGGTCTACGAGATGGAGGACATCAACAACGAATTCGGGCAGACCGACGTGGTGCTGGTGCTCGGCGCCAACGACGTGGTGAACCCGGCGGCGAAGAACGATCCGACCTCGCCGATCGCGGGCATGCCGATCCTCGAGGCCTACAAGGCGCGCACCGTGATCGTCAACAAGCGCTCGATGGCTTCCGGCTACGCCGGGCTCGACAACGATCTGTTCTACATGGACAAGACCATGATGGTGTTCGGCGATGCCAAGAAGGTGGTCGAGGACATGGTGAAGGCGGTCGAATAGGGCGCGCCCCGCGCTATCCGGCCCGGCCGTCGCGCCGGGCCTTGCTGCCCAGCTCCGGGCCGCACTCGCGATGGGCGATGCGCAGGAAATCGGCCAGCCTGCGCCCGTCGAGGTCGGGGTGGACCTCGTGGACGCTCGCGTCCCGGATGCGGGCCACGTCGAAGTTGCGGAAGTCGCCGCGCAGCTCGCACCAGGCCGACAGCGTCCACTGGCCGCCCCAGTAGACCAGGCCGAGCGGCCAGATGCGCCGCTCGCTGGCCGCATCCTGTTTGTCCCGGTACTTGAAATGCACCACGCGCCGCTCGTCGAGCGCGTGGTGCAGCACGTCCATGGTCCGCGAATAGGCGGCGTCCACGCGCTGCGAGGGCGCGAACACCGGCAGCCGGTCCAGCACGACGCGCTTGTCGGCCGGCATCGCCGAGGCCGATCTTGGTCAGCGCCGAGCGCGCCGCCCCAGGATTCGAGCATGCGCGCGCCGGCGGCCAGCGCGGCCAGCTCGTCGGCCGTGAAGGTCAGCGGCGGCAGGCTGGCCGAGCGGTCGAGGCGGTAGCCGACGCCGGCCTCGCCCTCGATCGGCACGCCCGAGAGCTGCAGGTCGCGCACGTCGCGATAGACGGTGCGCAGCGACACCGACATCCACTCGGCGAGCTGCTGCGCGGTGGTCAGGCGGCGGCCGCGCAGCAGCTCGGCGATCTGGAACAGGCGGTCGGCGCGGCGGGTCATGGTGACGATGGGAGCAGGCGCGAGGGCGGTGCGGCGATGATAGCGCCGCCCGGGCCGCAACGACACGGCCTCGGGCGACGCCGGCTGGCTCAGCGGGTCCGCGCGTGCAGGCCGATGCGGTTGCCCTCGGCGTCGAGCACGTAGGCGATGTAGCCGATCTCGCGCGGCAGCTCGATCAGGACCGCCCTCGACGATGCCGCCGGCCTTTCTGGCGCGCTCCAGCGCGGCCTGCACCGACTCGCCGGCATCGAGGTAGAGCACCGGGCCGGCGGCGGCCGGCTTGCTGCCGTGCGGGTCCTGCACCAGCGCGCCGCCGGTCTGGCCGTCGTCGTGCTCGAAGATCGCGAGCGGCGAGCCGCCGAGGTTCTCGCGCTTCAGGCGCTTGTCGAGCAGGGTTTCGTAGAAGCGCGTGGCGCGCTCGAGATCGTGGGTGGGGATTTCGAACCAGCTGATCGCGCGGGTGGTGGTGTTCATCTGCGTCTCCTGGAGGGGCGGGGTGGTTCGCATCGCGGCCGATGCGGTGAGACGCAGTGTGAGGGGCCCCTGCTGACAGCGTGCTGTCAGCAGGCGGCAGCATGGCGGCGGCCCGCGCGCTGGCGCGCCAGGCCCGCATCGAGTAGGGGACGGGGTTACCCCCGTCGCCCTCTCACACCACCGTACGTGCGGTTCCGCATACGGCGGTTCAT
>JAYFRU010000126.1:0-8288 GCA_040946965.1 Burkholderia sp.
GGCTGCGCGACGAAGAGTAGCTGCGCTTGAAGATCCTCACTTGCATGCTGCCTCGAATCTGAAAAATAGCGTTTCCCCATCACACTTTTCCGCGAAGACCCCCAGATAGTGCAGTAGGTCTTGTTCATGAGATGGCTCCCGGGTTCGCTGATCCTGTCGAGCCCATGCTAGAGAGCGCGCCGCCATCCATCTGTCGTCTCGGGCCGATTTATGCGGGGCTGTCGGTAGGACAGGTCTTACATCCACATATCTGGCCTTCCGTCGGCCCGAATTTCCCGCATCGCGAAACAGTCGGCGTGATGCCAGCCGACATCGCCGCTTGTAAAAAGCGCTTGCGACGATGCGGCGTTGCGACATGCCGCATCGCTGGGATCGCAGCAGTGCCTCGCGCCGCAAGGCTCCACGGCTTATGCATCGGCAGGCCCGCGATTTGCTGCGCAGCCCCCGATGGATCCCGCTTCGCGCATGTCCGCACGAGGCGAATCCGCTCTGGGAGAGCCGTGAGATGTCCGATGTCAGCTTGTTTCCATTGATCCTGATGCCGCGCGCCGGGGCGGCCTTCCTGCCTGCCGACGCCCGTCGCGACGGCCACGCCCGGCTGCGTACCACCTGCCGGGACGGCGAGGACGAATGGCTCGATCACGTCGGCACGCGCGCCAGTTCAGGCCACGCCGATCAACGCGACGGCGACACGGCCTCGACCGACGGTGGCGGAGGCAACGACCACTCGCGCGACGGCGGCGACGGCGGCAAGGGCAACCACAACGGCAAGAACCAGGACGACGGCGACGACGACCCGGACAAGGACGGCAACGGCAAGCGCAAGCGCCCCGGCAAGAAGCCGATCATCATCCTCGCCGTGGTGGTGGTCGTCCTGTTGATCGTCGCGCTGGTCTGGTGGCTGATGACACGCAACCAGGTCAGCACCGACGACGCCTACACCGACGGCAACGCCGTCACCATCGCCCCGCACGTCTCGGGCTACGTCACGCGCCTGAACGTCGACGACAACACCTACGTCCATCGCGGCGACCTGCTGGTGCAGATCGACCCGCGCGACTATCGCGCCCAGCTCGATTTGGCCGACGCGCAGCTCGGCCTGGCTCGCGCGCAGCTGGGCTCGGCGCAGGTGCAGCTCGACATCGCGCGCGTGCAGTACCCCGCGCAATACGCGCAGGCCCGCGCCCAGGTCGAATCGGCCGAGGCCACCTACAAGCAGGCGCTGGCCGCGCAGGAACGCCAGCACGCGGTGGACCTGCGTGCCACCTCGAGGCAGCAGGTCGACGCGGCCGACGCGCAAAGCGCCAGCGCCGACGCGAACGTGGCGATGGCGCGCGCCCAGGCCCGCACCGCCGCGCTGGTGCCGCAGCAGCTGCGCCAGGTGGAAAGCACCATTGAGGAACGCCGCCAGCAGGTCCTGCAGGCCCAGGCGCAGCGCGAGCAGGCCGAGCTGAACCTGTCCTACTGCGAGATCCGCGCGCCCTCGGATGGCTGGGTGACGCGCCGCAACGTGCAGCTCGGCAGCTTCCTGCAGACCGGCAGCTCGATCTTCTCGATCGTCACGCCGCGCATCTGGATCACCGCGAACTTCAAGGAGTCGCAGCTCGAGCGCATGCGCATCGGCGACAAGGTGGACGTGTCGGTCGACGCCTATCCCGATCTCGCCCTGCACGGCCATGTCGACAGCATCCAGCTCGGCAGTGGCTCGCGCTTCTCGGCCTTCCCCGCCGAGAACGCCACCGGCAACTTCGTGAAGATCGTGCAGCGCGTGCCCGTCAAGATCGTGCTGGACGGCACGCTGCCGAACAATCCGCCGCTCGGCCTGGGCCTGTCGGCTGTGCCGACGGTGCACCTGCCATGAGCGGCGCGGACGTCACCGCCGACCAAGGCGGCAAGGGCAACGGCAACGGCAACGGAAAGCGCGGGAGCAACAGCGGCGGCCAGGCCTGGCGCCCCGCCTCGAACCCCTGGTTGATCGCCATCGTGGTCACGCTGGCCGCGTTCATGGAGGTGCTCGACACCACCATCGTCAACGTCGCGCTGCCGCATATCGCCGGCACCATGTCGGCCAGCTACGACGAGGCCACCTGGACGCTCACCTCCTACCTGGTGGCCAACGGCATCGTGCTGCCGATCTCGGGCTTCCTGGGCCGGCTGCTGGGCCGCAAGCGCTACTTCGTGATCTGCATCGCGGCCTTCACGGTGTGCTCCTTCCTGTGCGGGATCGCCACCAACCTCGGCCAGCTGATCGTGTGCCGCATCCTGCAGGGCCTGTTCGGCGGCGGCCTGCAGCCGAACCAGCAGTCGATCATCCTCGACACCTTCCCGCCGGAACAACGCAACCGCGCCTTCTCGATCTCGGCGATAGCGATCGTGGTGGCGCCGGTGCTGGGGCCGACGCTGGGCGGCTGGATCACCGATACCTTCTCGTGGCGCTGGGTGTTCCTGCTCAACGTGCCGGTGGGGATCCTCACCGTGTTGGCGGTGATGCAGCTTGTGGAAGACCCGCCCGGGCGGCGCGATGGCCAGCGCGGCATCCGCATCGACTACATCGGCATTGGCCTGATCGCGATCGGCCTGGGCTGCCTGCAGGTGATGCTCGACCGAGGCGAGGACGAGGACTGGTTCGGCTCGAACTTCATCCGCCTCTTCGCGGTGCTGGCGGTGGCCGGGCTGACGGGCGCCGGGCTCTGGCTGCGCTACGCGAAGAAGCCGGTGGTGGACCTGGTCTGCCTGCGCGACCGCAACTTCCTGCTCGGCTGCATCACCATCGCGATGTTCGCGGCGGTGCTCTACGGCAGCGCCGTGATCGTGCCGCAGCTGGCCCAGCAGCAGCTCGGCTACACGGCCACGCTGGCGGGGCTGGTGCTGTCGCCCGGCGCGATCCTGATCACCCTGGAAATCCCGATCATCAGCCGGCTGATGCCGCATGTGCAGACGCGCTACCTGGTGGGCACCGGCTTCGTGCTGCTGGCGGCCTCGCTGGTCTATTCGCGCACCCTGGTGCCCGACATCGACTACGGCCACCTGATGTATATCCGCTGCGCGCAGTCGATGGCGATCGGCTTCCTGTTCGTGCCGATCACCACGCTAGCCTACCTGACCATCCCGCAGCGGCTGAACGATGACGCCTCGGCGCTGTTCACGATGTTCCGCAACGTGGCGGGCTCGATCGGCATCTCGGTGTCGACGGCGCTGATCCGCGAACGCGCGCAGGCGCGCATGGCGCACCTGTCCGAGCACATGTCGCCGCTCTCGCAGAACTTCCAGGACGCGCTGCAATGCAATGCGCAGTCGATCAGCGCGCTGTCGGGCGTGCCGCCCTCGGCGGCGCTGCAGACCGCCAACGGCAGGCTCTACGAAACCTTCGTCTCGCAGGCGACCATCCTCGCCTATATCGACGTATTCGCGATCCTGGCGGTGTTCTGCGCCGCCTGCATCCCGCTGACCTTCCTGTTCACGCCGGCGAAGGCGGCGGGCGGCGGAGGAGGACATTGACGATGACACGACGCTCTACCCGGCCGGACGCTCGCCGCCTGCTGGCCGCCGCCAGTCTCGCGCTGGCGGCCTGCACGGTCGGCCCGTACTTCAAGCCGCCGCAGGCGGACGCGCCGGCGCAATGGCACGATCTGCAGGCGGCGGCCGCTTCCGGCGCTTCGGCGCCCGGCGTCAGCTCCAGCCCGGTGGTCGATGCCGATCCCGATCCACGCTGGTGGCGCGCTTTCCACGATCCCCTGCTCGACCAGCTGGTGGATCGCGCCGCGCACGACAACCTCGACGTGCGGACTGCGGTGATGCGCATCGCCGAGGCGCGCGAGCAGCTGCACCAGGCCGCCGCGCAAGGGCTGCCGAACGTGCGTGCCACTGCCAGCTACCAGCGCGAACAGCTCGGCATCAAGGGCATCCTCCAGGACGAGGGCGTGAACGACCAGATCGACCGCCTGAGCGCGCCGGGCTCGGCGCTGGCCGGCGCGGTGCCCGGCGGCGGCATGGCGATCCGCCAGGGCGCGGACAAGGCGATCGATTCGCTATCCTCACCGGCCAATCTCTGGCAGGCCGGCTTCGATGCTTCCTGGGAGCTCGACCTGTTCGGGCGCGTGCGGCGCTCGGTGGAGGCGGCGGGCGCCGAAACCGGCGCGGCGGTGGCCGGCCGCGACGACGCGCTGCTCTCGCTGGAGGCCGAGGTCGCGCAGACCTACCTGCAGTATCGCGGCGCGCAGGCGCTGCGCGCGCTGACGCTGGAGCTGACGCAATCGCAGCAGGATTTCCTCGATCTCACGCGTGATCGCGCCGCGCACGGGCTGACCAGCCAGCGCGACGTGCGCAGCGCCGATGCGCGTCTGGCGCAGATCCGCGCGCAGCTTCCGCAATACGACCAGCAGCTCGCGATGCTGCGCAACGGCCTGGCCTATCTGGTAGGTGGCGCGCCGGGCACGCTCGACGACTTGCTCGAGGCGCCAGCCGCGCTGCCGGGCCTGCCGCCGGCGGTGCCGATCGGCCTGCCCTCGACGCTGGCGCGGCGGCGGCCCGACGTGCGGCGCGCCGAACTCAAACTGCACGCGGCCACGGCCCAGGTCGGCGTGGCGGTCGCGCAGTTCTATCCCGACATCTCGCTGACGGGGCAGATCGGCCTGCGCTCCACGCACGTGCGCGAGCTCGCGCAGTGGTCGCATCTGTTCTATTCGGCCGGGCCGGCCATTTCGCTGCCGATCTTCCAGGGCGGCGCGCTGGTCTCGAACCTGCGGCTGTCCAAGGCGCAGCAGCAGGAAGCGGCGCTGGCCTACCGGCGCGCGGTGCTGGTGGCGCTGCGCGATGCCGACAACGCGCTGGCCGTCTATCGCACCGACCAGTCGCGCCACGCCGCGCTCGACGATGCGGCCAGGGCCGAAGGCGGCGCGCTCGATCTGGCGCGCGACAGCTATCGCAAGGGCATCGTGCCCTACCTCGACGTGCTCGATGCCGAGCGTCAATGGTCCGAGGCGCGGCAACAGGCCCTGCAGGGCGCGGTGCAGACCACCACGGACCTGGTCTCGCTCTACAAGGCGCTCGGCGGTGGCTGGCAGGCCGATGGCGCCGCGGCTGCCGCGCCGGGCAATCCGCAAGCCGCCAGCGCGGCCTCGATGGCGAACGCGCGCGGCGGATGACGCCTCAGATCGGATGGCGTCCGTGCTCGTGCAGCTCGGACTCGAAATAGATCCACCGCGCGCGCGGAAACGCCTCGCGCAGCGCCAGCTCGATTGCGTTGATGGTGCGCACCAGCGCGTCGGCGCTCGGATGCGGCCGCAGCACCGCCTGCACCGCCACCACGTGCTCGTCGGACCAGCGCAGCACCACCAGGGAGATCACGCGCACTACCTCGGGGCGGTGCTCGAGCCAGGCCTGCATGTCGCGCCGCGTGCTCTCGTGCGCCGATTCGCCGACGATCAGGGACTTGATCTTGCCCATCGCGAAGGCCGCGCTGGCCATCAGGATCAGCCCCACGGCAAGGCCGCCGACGGCATCGTAGGCCGGCTCGCCGGTAGCGAGCGAGAGCGAGACCGCCAACAGCGAGGCGAGGATCCCGCCCAGCGCCGCGGCGTCCTCGATCACCGCAAGCAGCAGCGCGGGCTGCCCAGTCTCGCGCATCCAGCGCAGCAGGGTGCCGGGCCGGCCACGCCACTCGATGGTGCCGATCGAGGCCTTCAGCGCGACGGTCTCGATCACGCCCGATATCAGCAGTACCGCGATTACCACGCCGCCATGCTCGACAGGCGAGCGATGCACGAGCCGCAGCACGCCCACCGCCGCCGAGGCCAGCCCGCCGACGATGAAGATCTGGGTGGCCACCAGCATGGCGTAGAAATAGTTCACGCGGCCGAAACCGAGCGGATGCTCCGCGTCGGCACGGGCGGTGGCCGCGCGGGCACCCACCAGCAGCAGGAGCTGGTTTAGGCAGTCGGCGCTGGAATGGATCGCCTCGGCGCAGGCCGAGCCGGAGTGGGTGTAGCCGGCCGCCACGGGCAGGTTCGAGATCAGCGCGTAATAGACGGCGCGCGGCACGGCGGCGGCCACGCCCGTCACTCCCGGATCGACCAGCTCGCCCCGCCGCCGCTGTCGCGCACGAAAGTGTCGATCTCCTGCTCGACCGGGTCGTCGTCGGCGGGCGCGATCCAGCTCAGGTCGAAGCGGCGCCGGATCGCGCCGGAGTCGGTTTGCGCCTGCGTGCCGCTGCGCCGGATCCGGCAGTCGAGCTGCTGGAGCCGCTCCAGCAAGGCGAGGGTGGGCAGCGATCCGTCCCGTTGGCTCGCCGGCGCGGGTTCGTCGATCGACAGCCAGGCGTGCCGCTTGTGCGGCATGGCCTGCTCGACCGCCTTCATACCGGTCAGGATGCCGAAGCCGAGCACGGGTGGCGATCGCGGCCAGCATCAGCTGGCCGCCGCCCGCGCACAGGCCGATCACGGTGACGAACCAGAGCGTGGCTGCGGTAGTCAGTCCGGTGACGAGGCCGTCCTTGCGCAGGATCGCGCCCGCGCCGATGAAGCCGACGCCCGACAGGATGCCGAGCGGCAGGCGCATCAGGTCGAGCACCGCGAAGGATTGCGTGCCCTTGCCGTCCTGCGGCAGCAGCAGGTTGACTGGCAGCATCGCCAGGCAGGCGGCCAGGCAGACCAGCATGATGGTGCGCAGCCCGGCTGCCTTGCCCGATTCGCCGCGATTGAAGCCGATTACGGCGCCGGCGACCAGACAGGCGGCGATCCGGACGGCGATGTCGAGGGGTTGCAGCACGAGCGGCATCGTTCGCATGCGGGCGAGGGGAGGAGAGCGGCGATGCGAAGGGCGCCGCAAGCCGCGTACCTGGTGACGCATGGCACGCGGGTTGCATGCAGGAAGGCAGGGACCAGCCCGACACGATACGAAGGTACGTTATGACAGCATCCGATTCCAGCCGCCGGCGCCGTGCCGGCGAACCGGGCGATCCGGCCGAGGCCGCTCGATCCGCACCTCGGGTGGATCCGTCCGATCCGGTCGCCTGCCCCGACTGGTGGGCCCGGCCCGGCGCACTGCCGACCGGCGCCTCCGAGATTCGCCACATGCCGGACGCCTATCGGGAGGCCGGCATGATGCGCGCGGCGGCCGAGACGCGCGGCGGTATCGCGAAGCCGACCGGCGCGCCGCTGCCGCCGGTCTCGCGTGAACATCGCCTCGATGCCGATGCCTCGATTCGCGACGAACTGGACCGCCAGTTGAGTGCGGGCATGGTGCGCGGCGCCGACGATTTCGCGATCGACGTGCGGCAGGCCTGTGTCACGCTCGACGGGACGGTGCCGTCGCAGACCATGTGCGAGGCGATCGAGCTTGCGGTGGCGCGCTGCGGCGCGGTGCGCGAGATCCGCAACCGGCTGCGCGTGGTGCCGCGCTAGGCACTTGATTCGCGTCGGCCGCCGGGCGACGCAAAAAGACAGGCGAAGTCGTCGACTTCGCCCGTGCAAACGGCGTCGAGCGGCGCCGTGAGAGAGACCGGATCAGTAGCGGCCGCGCGACTGCGGTACCGGGGAGCGCAGGCCCAGTTCCTCGGCGAAACTGTGCGCGCGGAGCACGCCGACACGCTGGTAGTACTCCTCCATGCGGGCTTCCGAGGCCGCATCGCTCGAACCGCGCCAGCTGTCGAGATCGAGCGAGGGCGCGCCGCGCACGATGGCTGCCGACGCGGCGATCAGCAGGGCGCCAGCCTCGGCGTCGAGCGACACGTATTCCCACGGCACCATCGCGAGCCGGCGTTCATGCACGCTTTCCTCGATCGGCACCAGGGCGACCAGCACATAGACGATGCGGCCGCCGCGCAGGTCGAGGATCGCGTTGCTGACGTGGCCGATGGCTTCGCCATCCGAGCTGCACGCGACCGTGCTGTCGAGCAGGTGGGCGAGCGCCGTGGTCCGGCGGGGGTGGGGCGCGTCGGAATCGGGCGTGGGGTGGGGCGTGGCGGGGTCCATCGAAATCTCCCTGTCGGTGAATGGGGCGGTGGGCGCGAGATGGACGAGGTCGCGCGACAGGAGCGGGCGACGCCTTGCATCGCTTCGCCCCGGCGGTTTCCTGGCGAATGCACTATTGAGTAATTCGTAAATCATGACAACGGGAACGGCCGCCGTGCGTTATAAGTGTTTGTCGTAAACGGATTTGAACATTGAGCGTTAGGGACGGCTTCAAAAAGGCCCTGCGGGGCTGTTAACTTTTGCGGCGAGCTGTTAACCTCAGGCATCGGAACAACCGAGATCGAGGAGATGGGCAAGCCGATCATCAACGACGAACTG